>JBOHOM010000123.1:0-9382 GCA_050731075.1 Nitrospiraceae bacterium | reverse complement strand
ATGTTTCGGTCGCTGTTCCTGTTCGATATGACGTTTTGGCTCTACCTCGCCGCGTTGACGCTCTACGTGGGGTACATTCTGGCGAAGCGGCCCGGCATGCAACTGGCCGCGGCCGGCCATCCCGCATCGGGGACGACAGACGGCGACGGCGCCTGGGCGACGCAGATCGGCCAGGTGGCCACGATCGTCACGATCTTCGGGTGGGTGGTCAACACCCTCGCCCTGGTGACCCGGGCCTACGAGCGCCTGGAGCTGCGCGGCACGTTCGCCCCCTGGTCCAACCAGTTCGAGGCCATGGCGTACGTCTCCTGGGCGATCATTCTGGGCTACGTGGTGCTCGAGCTCCGGTACCGCATCAAGGTGATCGGGGCCTTCGTGGTGGGGATCGGCTTCCTCGCGATGGGAGCCGCCTCGCTGCTCCCGTACCGGTACCAGACCGCGGAGCCGCTGGTGCCCGCGCTCAACAGCTATTGGATCTACATCCACGTGTCGGTCACGCTGACCAGCTACGCCGCCTTTGCGATGGCCGGGGGGCTGGGGGTCATGTATCTGCTGAAGGAGCGGGCTGAACGGCGGGGCAGCCGGTCCAGCGTGTTTGCGGCGTTTCCGGACCTGGAGACGATCGACGAGCTGGGGTACAAGGCGATCATGGTGGGATTCCCCCTGCTGGCGTTCGGCGTCATCCTGGGAGCCATGTGGGCCAACTACGCGTGGGGCGGATACTGGAGCTGGGATCCGAAGGAGACCTGGTCGCTGATCGTCTGGCTCATTTACGGCGCGTACATCCATGCGCGCATGACCAGGGGATGGGAAGGGCGGCGGGCGGCCATCTATTCGATTTTCGGGTTCCTGATGGTGGTTTTTTGCTTTTGGGGTGTAAACTTTCTGTTGTCCGGCCTGCACGCCTACGCGTGACGAGAGCGAATAGCGAATAGCCAATAGCGAATAGCAACTAACTTTGAACTTCTGGCTACCCGCTGCTAGCTGCTCGCTACTAGCTAACGCGAGTATAAAATGGCTGACCAGGTAATCGCAGAGCGCACGCAGGAAGCCCAACCGCGGGCGCCATCCAAGGCGCTGATCCCGCTCGCGTCCGTGGCCATCCTGGCCCTGGCCTTCGGCCTGGTCTGGATGCAGAGCTCCAAGTACGAGCCGCTCACGGTCGGGAAGATCGCGCCGGACTTCGAGCTGCCCGATCTGGTGGAGAAGGACGTCCGCCTGTCGGACTTCCGCGGGAAGGTGGTGTTCCTGAATTTTTGGGCGACCTGGTGCAAGCCGTGCCGCGAAGAAATGCCCTCCATGGAAGTCCTGTACAAGAATTTCGAACAGGACGGGCTGGTCGTGCTGGCGATCAGCATCGACCGGGTGACGACGAAGAAGGATATCCCGCCGTTCGTGAAAAGCCTCAATCTCACCTTTCCCATCTTGATCGACTCGTGGGGACAAACCGACAAGCGTTACAAGCTCATGGGAGTCCCCGAGACCTATATCATCGATCAACAGGGCGTCCTGCGGGAGAAAGTCATCGGCCCCAGGGACTGGACCATCCTGGACAATCTTCAAATCATCACCGGACTGCTGAAAACCGGTGTCAGGTCCGCAGGGGCGGCTCGGTCGGGCGGGTGACGTGATGGCCGTGCGGGGGTGGATTCGGGCGGGTCTGCTGGTCCTGCTCGCGGCGGCCGGCGTGGGATGCGGTTCTGACTCGACCGAGCCCGATGTCATCCCATCGGCTGACTCTCCCCCGATCGTGGGCCGGTCGGTCCTCACGGTCGGTTCCGCCGCGCCGGACTTCGAGCTCTGGGACTTGGAGGGCCAGGCGGTCTCGCTGTCGGATTACCATGGCGGGGTGGTGTTGATCAACTTCTGGGCGACCTGGTGCGGTCCGTGCCGGGTGGAGATGCCGGCCATGGAGTCGCTCTATCGCGAGTTCGACCGGAAGGATTTTGAAATTCTGGCGGTGTCCACCGATGCCCAGGGTGCGGCGGTCACCCGTCCGTTCAAGGAGTCGCTGGGCATCACGTTTCCCATCCTCCACGATTCGGATTTTCGGGTCGGGATCACGTATGGAGCCAGAACCCTGCCGATGACGTTCCTCGTGGATCGCCGGGGGATCATCATGCATCGCATTTTCGGGGCCAGGGACTGGCACAGCCCGGAGGCGCGTGAGATCATCCGGACGTTGCTCAAGGCGCGGTGACCATGGTTGAGTCGTTGCACCCCATCTCCCTGTTTGCCGCCTTCATGGCCGGGTTGCTCTCCTTCGTCTCCCCCTGCGTCCTTCCCCTCGTCCCCTCCTACATCTCGTACATCACGGGTCTGTCGCTGGACCAGCTCGCGGATGCCGCCGAGCGGCACCGGTTCCGGAGAGCGATCGTGCTCAACTCGCTGCTCTTCATCGTCGGGTTTTCGTGCGTGTTCATCTCGTTCGGCGCGTCAGCCAGCCTGATCGGCCAGATGTTGATCACGTATCAGGATCACATTCGGAGGTTCGGCGGCGTGCTGATCGTGATCTTCGGGCTGTACCTGCTCGGCATCCTGAACCTGAACTTCCTCCAGACTGAGAAGCGGCTGCACTTCAGGAGCCGTCCCGCCGGCTATCTCGGGTCGTTCCTCATCGGCGTGGCCTTTGCGGCGGGCTGGACCCCGTGCGTAGGACCGGTGTTGGGCACCATCTTGCTCTATGCCAGCACGACCGACTCCTTGATGAGCGGGGTGACGCTCCTGACCTCCTACTCGCTGGGTCTTGGAATCCCGCTGTTTGCCACGGCGCTCGGCGTGGACAGCTTTCTGACCTACTTCAAGCAGTTCCGGACCTATCTGTGGGGCGTGTCGGCCGTCAGCGGAGTTTTTCTCGTCGTGGTGGGCGTGTTGATCTATGCCAACTCGCTGACCCTGATCACGAGTTTGCTGGAGAGATATGGCATTGGCTGGTATCTTGGACAGTAACAGGATGCTGGAGTGATCTCGTTAATCGTTATTCGTTAACCGTGAAGCGTGTTTCGTCAGTTTGGTCCGTTTGGTCCGTTTAGTGCATTTGGCCAGACGACACGGACCCAACAGACACAACGGACCGAACCGACCTAACAGACCAAACAGACCAAACAAAAAAGATGCTGCCTGACGCCAAAACCTACGACGTGCTGATCGTGGGCATGGGGCCGGCCGGAGCCACCGCCGCCTACGAGCTCAGCCGAGCCGGCATGTCGGTCCTGGGTCTGGAGAAACAGATGCACCCGCGGTACAAGGTGTGCGGCGGCGGGTTGTCCGTCCGGATCGATCAAATCCTCGAGTCGGATTTCAAGACGGTCGTGGAGCACACCGTGTATGGCGTCCAGTTCACGTACGGAGGCGAGGAGCCGTTCTTCATCGAGTCCTCCCGGCCGATCGCCTACATGGTCATGCGGGACCGGTTCGACCATCTGCTGGTCGAGAAAGCCCGCAGGGCGGGGACTGAGGTGCACGAGGACGAACGGGCCGTCGGGTTCAGCCAGTCGCCGGACGGCGTCGAAGTGATCACGGACCGGGGACGGTACCGGACGAAGGTCCTGATCGGCGCGGATGGGGCGAACAGCGTCGTCGCCCAGCGTCTATTCCCCATGCGACGACTGCGCAGGATGTCGACGCTGGAGAGTGAGATCGGCATCGGACAGGCGCCGGTGTATCCCGGCGAAGGGAAGGTGCTGATCGACCTGGGGGCGACCGCGAGCGGCTATGCCTGGATTTTTCCCAAGAAAGAGCGGCTGTCGATCGGAGTCGCGGAATTCCGCGGTCGGGCCGCCAGCCCGAAGGGCGTCTTCGAGCGGTTCGTCCGCGATGAGAAGGGGCTGGCCAGCCTGGATGTCCCGCAGCCGTACGGCCATCCGCTGCCGCTCTATAGCTGCCGCGGCGCGATGGCGCCCGCCGGACTGGTCATGCACCGCGCGCTGCTCGTCGGCGACGCGGGCAACCTGGTCGATCCTCTATTCGGGGAGGGGATTTATTACGCGATCCGGTCCGCCCAGATCGCGGCCGCCAGCGTGCTCGGGATTTTTCACGACCAGCGGCGCAGCTTGCTCGACTACGAACGAGCCGTCACCCGCGAAATCTACGCCGAGTTTCGGATCGCCTCCCGGGTGGCCAGGATCGTCTACACGTTCCCGCGCCTCTGCCACCGTCTGATGCACCGCTACCAGGAGGTCATTAACCTTTATTACGATGTCCTGCAAGGGCGGGAGACCTACCAGACCTTCTTCCACAAGGCCAAAGGGGTCGTCAAGGCCTCGTTTCGTGAACTTCTCCGGGAAACCCTCCCCTTCCGCTAAAGAACCCGCTAGGCGCTAGGCGTAAGGCGCGAAGCGTACGGACGGGTCTAGCTCGTCTATTAGGTCTGTTCGGTCTCTTCAGTCTATTTGGTCAGACGGAACAGACTAAACAGACCTAACAGACCAAACAGACTACGCTTTGATTAGCACCAGATGCCGAGGCGGCAGAGGATCGTCCGCGGAGCCGGGGAAACGCCGTTCGCATTGCGAAGCGCGGTGACCGGTGAGACCGTCGGGGTGCCGGGGGAGTGGGGGCGGGTGCCGTTGAGCCCGTGGGCGCCGTTGGCCGAGGCGCCGTTCGACGAGACTTCGGACATGGCGACCGCCGTGGCCGGCTGTCTCGTCTCCAACCTGGCCAGCAGTTGCTTGCTTTCGGCCCGGAACTTATTGTTGGGATACCGTTCGGCCAACACCGTCAGCTTCTCTCGCGCCCACTCATCCGCGCCCAGGTCGCTGTACGTGAGCGCCAGATAGTAGAGCGCCTCTCCCGCCACGTCCATCTCCGGGTACAGATTCGTGATGGCTTCGAACCGGCGGGCGGCGGCCAGGTAGGCCTCTCTCCGATAGTAGAACTGACCGATGAGGTAATACGCCTCGGCGATCATGTTGTGGCAGGCGCGGATCCTCTCCACCGCCTCCGCATGGTACTGGCTTCCGGGGAAGTCCTTCCGCAGCTTTTCGAACGCCTCGACCGCCCTGTACACGGGCTCGGGATCGCGGTCCGCCGTTTTCTGCAGCTTGAAATGGCTCTCGCCGAGCTTGAACTGGGCGTACGACGCCAGGACGTGCACGCGGTGCAAGTCGAGGAAATGCTGGTACTCAATGATGGCTTCGGGATATTCCTCTTTGTCGAAGAAGGCCTCGGCCCGTTTCATGATGACGTTGGGGTCATAATTCTTCTCGATCGTATCGCCCATGAAGATCTGTTCGTCCGTTCCGCTCAAGGACTGCGCGCCAGCCGGCGACGCTTTGGGCTTGCTGGAACAGCCGACGGCTACGCTGAGGATGGCCGCAGCGAACAGGAGGACCAACCTGGGCAAGACGCAGAGTCGAATCATAGGGTTAACTAAGGTTATCGGCGTGGCACCTTATCAAATCCGGAGTTGAAAAGCAACTGGATTTGACGCTGGACGGAGGGAGACCTATAATCGCCGCCGGTCCGTCCCCCCGGAGACCGTGTCGGCGAACCCGGTCGGGCCACGGAGGAGTCCCGTGAGGCAAAGCAGGATCGTCGGAACCGGGTCCTATCTTCCTGACAGGACGGTGGGCAATGCCGAGGTAAGTCAGGGGCTTCGGCTGGATGACGACGCGGTGTACCGGCGGACCGGAATCCGGTCGCGCCACTGGGCCGGCCAGGACGAGGCCTGTTCCCACCTCGCCGAGCGCGCCGCCCGCCGGGCGTGCGAGGCTGCGGGTCTGAGTCCCTCGTCGGTGGATGCGATCCTGGTGTCCACGACGTCCCCGGACATGGCGCTCCCTTCCACCGCTTGTCTGCTTCAACAGAGTCTGGGCGCACAGGGGGCCGCTGCGTTTGATCTGGCCGCCTCTTGCTCGGGATTCCTGTACGGCCTGTCCATGGCGGACCGCTTGATCAGGAGCGGGCAGTACCGCCGCTGTCTGGTCGTGGCGGCGGAGATCAAGTCGCGCTCCCTCGACCTCGAGGACCAGGCGACCGCGATCCTCTTCGGAGACGGGGCCGGCGCGGCGGTGGTGACCGAAGAGCAGGGGCCGCAGGGGATCCTGGGGGTCCGTCTTTACGCGGACGGGACCCGTCACGAGCTGATCAGCATGCCGGCCGGGGGGTCGCGGCAACCGGCCAGCCCGCAGACCGTCCGGGAGGGTCTGCATACCCTCCGCATCCGGGGAGGCCCCCTCTTCCGCGTCGCGGTCAAGCGATTAGCCGAAGCGGTGGCGGGGATTTTGAAGGAATTCGGCGTCGGCGTTGACGATCTCGGGCAGGTGATTCTCCATCAGGCCAATGGCCGGATCCTGCGCGCGCTGGGCGAACGGCTCGGCATCCCCCCGGCGAAGCTGTACTCGGTCATTGAACGGTTCGGCAACACGTCCTCGGCCTCGCTCCCGATTGCCCTGGATCTGGCGGTCCGGGAAGGGCGGATCCACTCCGGTGATCTGATCCTGCTCGGCACCTTCGGAGGCGGACTCACGTGGGCGACTGCCCTGGTGCGCTGGTAGCACGGGCGCAGGCTTAGGCTAAGGTTAAGGTTGAGCAAAGACCTAGGATCAAGCCCTCAACCTTAGCCTTAACCTCAACCTTCCTTGAGGAGTAGGCTCCGATGTTCAACTTGATCCCACGAGAAATCGCGTTCTTCGAGATGTTCCAGAAGGCAGCCCATAACATGATCGAGGGCAGCCGACTACTCAAGAACATGATGGAGGACTTCCGGAATCCGGTGGAGCAGGCGCGCCGCATCAAGGACATCGAGCATATCGGGGACGGCATCACCCATGATATCGCGCTCAAGCTGAACCAGACCTTCATTACCCCGCTCGACCGCGAGGATATCCACGGGCTGGCCAGCGCGCTCGACGACATTCTGGACCTGGTCGAGGCGGTCGCGGACCGGTTTGTGGTGTTCAAGGTGGACAAGCCGACCGAGACGGCCGTCAAGCTGGCGAATATCCTGTACCAATCGGCGGTGGCCGTGGGGGCCGGGATCGATCAGTTGGGGAAACCGCATGCCGATGTCAATCAATACTGCGTGCTGGTGAACAGCTTGGAGAACGAGGCGGACCGGATCACGCGGGATGCGATCTCCAAGTTATTCGAGGAGGAGAAAGACCCCATTGCGGTCATCAAGTGGAAGGAGATTTACGAAAACTTCGAGGAAGGAACGGATCGCTGCGAGGACGTGGCGAACATCCTCGAACGCATCGCGCTCAAGCATATCTGATCGGTCACGTGACGCGTGACGCGTAACGCGTGACGAGTTACGAGTAGGAGACAATTAGCTTTGGAATTGTACCCTTCGCTTTCTAACGTTGACCGATTGCCCGAGCCACTCTTGAAACTCGTCACTCGTCACTCGTCACCCGTCACTTGAGCCATGG
Organism: Nitrospiraceae bacterium; assembly: GCA_050731075.1. GTDB lineage: Bacteria > Nitrospirota > Nitrospiria > Nitrospirales > Nitrospiraceae > 40CM-3-62-11. Next base: position 2,009 of record JBOHOM010000123.1, on the reverse strand, counting down.
CTGACTTCAGCGGCATGCTCCTGCTGGTGGTCGGGCTGGCGTTGCTCTTCGATTTCTCGAACGGCTGGCACGATAGCGCCAACGCCATCGCCACCGTGGTGTCCACGCGGGTCTTGACTCCGGCGGTGGCGGTCCTGCTGGCCGGCCTGTTGAACGTGGCGGGGGCCTTCATGTCCACCGCGGTCGCCAAGATGGTCGGCTCCGGTATCGTGGACCCCGCCGCCGTGACCCAAGGGGCGGTTGCGTCCGCATTGGGGGGAGCGATTCTCTGGAACCTGTTCACGCTGATGCTGGGCCTGCCCACCAGCTCGTCCCATGCGTTGATCGGCGGGCTCGTGGGGGCGGGGATGGCGCATGGCGGCTTGGCGTCGGTCAAGCTGGGGGGGTTGCGGTCCGTCCTGGAGGCGATGATCCTTTCGCCGCTGTTTGGATTCCTGATCGGCCTGGTGCTGATGGTGGTGATCGTCCGGGTGTTTTTCCGGGCGCCTCGGCCGGTCGCCACCAGGCTGTTCAGCCGCCTGCAGCTCGTGTCGGCCGCGTTTATGGCGTTCAGTCACGGGGCGAACGACGCGCAAAAAGCCATGGGCATCATTACGCTCGCGTTGCTGTCAGCCGGTCAGATCACCAGCGCGGAGGTGCCGATGTGGGTCATCGTGGCCTGCGCGCTTGCGATGGGACTCGGCACCGCCGTCGGAGGGTGGAAGATCGTCCGGACGCTCGGCATGCGCATCTTGAAATTGGAACCGGTGCACGGCTTCGCGGCGGAGACGGGTGCGGCGGCGGTGCTGCTGGCCACCGCGCACATCGGGCTTCCGGTCAGCACGACACACACGATTACATCGTCGGTGATAGGCGTCGGGGTCGTGAAGCGGCTATCCGCGGTCCGGTGGGGAGTGACTGCCCGAATCCTCTACGCCTGGATCTTTACGCTCCCCGGCACGGCGCTGCTGGCGGCGTTGATCTATGTCACGCTGTCCAGTCTTGCCTGAGAGGGACAGGCTGAGGTTAAGGTTGAGGTTAAGCAGACGCGTGGAACCATCTCTTACCTTAACCTTGACCTCAACCTCAGCCTTAACCTGCTCGCGTCGGGGATGCCGCCGGTAGCCGGACCACGAAGCGGCTGCCGATGGGCTGGTTGCCCTCCACCCACACCCGCCCTCCATGTCCCTCCACGATGTGCTTGACGATCGCCAGGCCCAGGCCGGTCCCCCCCAATTCCCGTGACCGGGCCTTGTCCACGCGGTAAAAGCGTTCGAACACGCGGGGACGGTCGGCCTCGGGAATGCCCAGACCGGTGTCCGTGACGCTGAGCTCCACCATGCGGAGGGGAGCATCGCCCGCCGGTTGGCCGGCCACGCGGATAGACCCGTTCGCAGGGGTGTATTTCACGGCGTTGTCCAAGAGATTCGTCAGGACCTGGGCCAGCCGTTCCGCGTCGCCGAGGACCGGAGGCAGGTCGGCGGGCATGGCGACCGTGACGGTGTGGCCTTTCTTGTCCGCCAGCGGCTTGATCAGCGCCACCGTGCGATCCACCACCTCGCTCAGACTGATCGGGTCCCGTTTGAACAACACCTGACCGGACTCGATCTGCGAGAGCTGGAGGAGGTCATCCAGGATGAGATTGAGGCGATCGGTCTGCTTCAGGATGATCTCCAGGAAGCGCAGGGTTTGCTCCGGATTATCCTTGGCCCCGTCCAGCAGCGCCTCGACATAGCCCTTGATCGAAGTCAGGGGCGTGCGGAGCTCGTGGGAGACGTTGGCGACAAAGTCCTTTCGCACCTTCTCCAGCCGGCGCACCGCGGTGATATCGTGGAACACAAGGACGGCGCAGGCCTCATTTTCGCGCTGGCCGCCGGCGACCGAGGCTTCGACCCTCAGGATCCGCCCGCTTGCGGCAGCGGTCATTTCCCCGGCGCAGTTTGCTCTGGTTTCCAGGACCCGTGTGACCAGCTCGTTGAGCTCATGGTGCCGGATCACCTCCCAGTGGGCCCGACCCCGCGCCTCGCCTC
>JBOHOM010000122.1:0-2820 GCA_050731075.1 Nitrospiraceae bacterium | reverse complement strand
CCCGAGACTCTGCTGCAGCTCGTCTGTTGAAGAATGCCGCATCGCGCGCTGCGATCCGCTCGTCGTCACCCAAGTCCTTCAGGCACCCATTCGTTTAAAGAGCAGACAGGCATTCACCCCGCCGAACCCGAACGAGTTGGACAACGCGACCTTCACCGCCACTTCACGCGCCCGCCCCGGCACGTAGTCCAGATCGCACTCGGGGTCGGGGTGTTCGAGGTTGATCGTCGGCGGGACGACGCCGCGGTGGATCGCCAGCAGGCTGAACACCGCCTCCACTCCTCCGGCCGCCCCCAGCAGATGTCCGGTCATGGACTTGGTCGAGCTCACCGGAATCCGGTACGCGCGCTCCCCGAAGACTCCCTTGATGGCTTGGGTCTCGACCTTGTCGGCGAACGTGGAGGTCGCGTGGGCATTGATGTATCCGATCTCGTCCTTTGACACGCCCGCGTCCTTGATCGCCATCTCCATGCAGCGGATCGCGCCCTCGCCATCGTCCGGCGGAGCCGTGATATGGTGGGCATCGCTGTTCATCGCGTAGCCGACCACCTCCCCGTAGATCCGCGCCCCGCGCCGCCGGGCTGTCTCCAGTTCTTCCAGCACTACGACGCCGGCGCCTTCTCCGAGCACGAAGCCGTCGCGGTCCCGATCAAACGGCCGGCTCGCACGCACGGGATCGTCGTTCCGGCGGGACAAGGCTCTGGCTGCTGCGAACCCGGCGACGCCGAGCGGTGTGATCGCGGCCTCCGTTCCTCCGGCCAGCATCACGTCCGCGTCCCCGCGTTGAATCAGGCGGAAGGCATCCCCGATGCAGTGGTTGCCGGTTGCACAGGCGGTGACGGCGCAGGAGTTCGGCCCACGGGCTCCGAGCCGGATCGCCACCTGGCCCGAGGCAAGGTTGATGATCACCATGGGGATGAAGAACGGGGAGACCCGGTCGGCTCCCTTCTCCAGCAGAATCTTGTGGTAATGCTCGATGGCGGGCAGGCCGCCGATACCGGCGCCGATGTAGACGCCGACCCGCTCCGCGTTCTCCCCGGTCACTTTCAGCCCTGCGTCGTCCACCGCCATCTGGGCGGCCCCGACGGCGTAGTGGATGAACGTGTCCATCTTCTTGACTTCTTTTTTCTCGATGAACGCGGCGGGATCAAAGTCCGGGACTTCTCCGGCGATCTGGCAGGGATAGTCGGTGGGGTCGAATCGAGTGATCCGGGCAATGCCGGACTTGCCGGCGCAGAGCGCTTTCCAGGTCTTCTCCAAGCCGGTGCCGAGCGGCGTGACCAGTCCCATCCCGGTCACCACCACCCGTCGTGTTAGGCGCTCGATCATAGGGAAAGGCGACCCGCCTCGTAGCCCGCATTATCCATGACGGTTCGTTGCGAAATCGTGGAGTCGCGTCGCGAGACGGGCAAGCGCAGCTGCGAGGGACTGAGGCGTACTTGAAACAGTACGTTGAAGGACTGAGCAGCGAGCACGCCCGCCTTGCTGCCGAAAACCCGCGGCCAGGCTTGTCGCAGCAGTGAACCCGCGATTGCAGCAGAAGCGTTCATGGATAATGCGGGCTAAATTTTCTCCTTAATATAGTCCATCGCGCGACCGACCGTGAGGATTTTCTCCGCATCCTCATCCGGAATCTCGATGTCAAACTCCTCTTCAAACGCCATGACGAGCTCGACGGTATCCAGGGAGTCCGCTCCCAAGTCATCGACAAAAGAGGCCTCCGGCACGACCTCGTCCTCATCCACGCCCAGTTGCTCGGCGATGATTTTCTTGATCCGATCTTCCACCGCCATAGGTTTCTTCACCTCCTCCCCCATAGCCCACCTCCCTCTCTCAAAAGTTCGCCGAACGACCGGTCTTTGCTCGCCGCTCGCCTGTTTCCCCTCACCACACCCTGTACGCCATCCGGATCATTCAGACCATCAGCATGCCGCCGTTCACGTGCAGCACCTGGCCCGTGATGTAGCCAGCCTCGTCCGAGGCCAGGAAGCGGACCGCCTCCGCCACATCCGAGGGCGAACCCAGTCTGCCCAGCGGGATCTGCTTTTGCAACGTCTCCTTCACCTCCGCCGGAAGCCCCTGAGTCATGGCTGTGTCGATGAAGCCGGGCGCCACCGCGTTCACGGTGACCATGCGGCTGGCGTATTCCCTGGCGATGGTCTTGGTGAACCCGATGACGGCCGCCTTGGAAGCAGCGTAGTTCGCTTGCCCGGCATTCCCCATCGCGCCGACGATCGAGGCGATGTTCACGATTCGTCCGTAGCGCTGCTTGGTCATCGGCTGCAAGACCGCTTTCGTACAATGGAAGGTCCCGTTCAAGTTCACTTGGAGGACCAGGTTCCAGTCCTCTTCCTTCATCCTGACCAGGAGTCCGTCCCGCGTGATCCCGGCGTTGTTGACCAGGATGTCGATCTTCCCCCAGTCCTTGAGGACCTGATCGGTCATGCCTTTGACGTCGTTCCACTCCGCCACGTTCACTTTGAGGTTGAGCGCGCGACGCCCGAGCTTGCCGACCGCTGCGACGGTCTCGTGGGATCGACCCGGATCCAGATCCGCCACGACCACGTCCGCGCCATGGCGAGCCAGCGTCTCGGCGATGGCCCGCCCGATGCCTTGGGCCGCGCCGGTCACGATGGCCACTTTCCCCTCAAGCGACATCAAGAGATCCTCGTGACGCGTTACGCGTGACGCGTTACGGCGACAGCTTTCAGCGTCGCCTCCAGCGACTTCGGATCGTGCACGTTCAACAGCACCGCGTCCGGGAGAATCCGCTTCACCAGCCCGGTCAGCACGGTGCCGGGACCGACTTCGATAAAGGTG
>JBOHOM010000121.1:0-15457 GCA_050731075.1 Nitrospiraceae bacterium | reverse complement strand
TTGCCGCTTTCATACACATTGTCCCAGATTTCACCGATCGGATGAAACGAGGAGAACTCGTTCGGACCTGCATTGACGAAATAAATCCTCACTCGCTCGCCAGGCTTCGCCTCAAGAGCGTGGCCGCTGGTCACAAAGGGGTGATACTTGAAAATTCCCCCATTGAAGATGATGTGGTCATACTTCCGGTCAAACATGGCCTGTACGTCATCCGGGTTTTTGAACAGCTCCGACTGGACCAGGACGTATTCCCGGTCCGCTTTAGGCCAAGCCTTCGCATTCTTCGGGTCCACGATGATGGCGCCAAACATCCCGCGAGCGACATGCTGAATCATCGGCGGTGCGCCACAGTGATAGAAGAAGACACCGGGCTTCTTGGCCACGAAGGTATAGCTGATCGTTTCGTCAGCGGCATTGATCGCCCGATAATTTTTCAGGAAGTCGATCTCGGCGGCGTGGAAGTCCATGGCGTGGGGATAGGTGTTTGTCGAGGGATTGCGGAGAGTAAACTTGACTGTGTCGCCCTCCGTGACCCGCACCACCGGCCCGGGGAACTGGCCGTTGAAGGTCCAGGCCTTGTACCGCATGCCCCCTCCATCGACGACCACCTCTTTCTCGACCGCCGTCATCTCGACTTCGTGCGTCTTTGCTGAGGCCGGTACGGCCCCGACGGTCATTCCGCCGCAGACAATTCCGATGGTCAGCGCGGTTGCCAGTGGGAGCCGGACCCGCGACTGCCTGTGCGTGGACAGCATTTCTTACCTCCTTGTCAGCAATCGTAAAGAATCGAGTGCGTTCTGCTGCTGGAGGATAGGCCAGCCGGCGATTCTAAAACATGACCTAGATCATGTTTTAGAATTAAATTTAAGCGGCGGGGGACCGCTTGCTGCGGGGATTGGATGTGGTGGAGGCGAGGTGCTTGAGCCGGGCAAGATCGGGGATGACGATGCGTTTCGCTGTGCCGGAGACCAACCGCGCCCGTTTGAACCGGCCCATGATTCTGATAGCGGTCTCGACCGTGATGCCGGCCATATCCGCCAGGTCCTGACGCGTCAGATGGACCGTGAGACGGATGCCGCCCGCCTCGCGGACTCCGGAGCGAGAGGCCAGGTTGACGAGCAAAGAAGCCAGGCGTTGTTCGGCCCGCTCCAGCGCAAGGACTTTGGCGTTTTCCTGCGCTTCATTCAGGCGTTGCCCCAGATATTTAATGACCTCAAGCGCGGCATCGGGATTCCGGCGAAGCACCTCGAAGTAAGACTTCTTTCTAAGGCGAAGGATGCTCACGTCGCCCATCGGTTGGGCGCTGCCGGGATGGGGCGCCCCATCGAAGACCGCGGCTTCGCAGCAGAACAGGTCCCCCGGCATAAGGACTTTGAGCGTACATTCTTTCCCATCGGAGGAAGACTGCACGCATTTGACCGTCCCTTCCTTCACGATGTGGAAGTAATCGGCCGGGTCGCCCTCGCGGAAAATGTATTCGCCTTTCCCGTAGTGCGCTTCCGTGACCTCGCCGGCGATCTTGCGGCGATCCCGCTCCGAGAGGAGGGTAAAGAGAGGAATCTTTTGTAGCGGGTCTGGAGTCCTCATCGAGGCTTCCGGTCAGAAAATCCGCTTGGCGGTTTCGACGATCGCGCGCGCGCTGATCCCGTACCGGTCCAGCAACTCCTCCGGTTTGCCGCTGTGCGGGATCTCTCGGATCGCCATCTTCTGCACCCGGATACCTTCGCCTCCAACCGCGCTGAGCACCGCGTCTCCCAATCCGCCGTGGGCGTAATGATCCTCGACCGTCAGGATCCGTCCCTTGGTCGCGTGAGCGCACAGCAGGAGGGTCGCCCGGTCGATCGGGACGATACAGTACAGGTCAAGGACCCGCACCGGCATGCCAGCCGCTTTCAGTTGATCATGCGCTTTCAACGCTTCAAACACCGTCACGCCGGCCGCCACGATCGTCAACTGATCAGAGGGGCTTTGCCGGAGCACTTTACAGCCGCCGATCGGAAACTTCTCCTCATTCCCGTACAGGATGGGTGCCTTGGGCCGTCCAGTCCGGATGTAGACCGGACCGAGGTGCGCGGCGGCGGCTTCCACGAGCCGGTGTGTGCAGACCGCATCCGATGGGTAGAGGACCACCATGCCGGGCTGAGCCGCCATCATCGCCAAGTCCTCAAGACCCATCTGCGAGGGGCCGTCCTCCCCGATGCTGACGCCGACATGTGACCCCATCAGCTTAATGTTGGCTCGACTGATGGCGGCCATGCGGATGAAATCGTACGCACGGGTCAGGAAGCAGGCGAACGTGGCCGCAAAGGGGGTCTTGCCGCAGGCAGCCAGGCCGACCGCGGCCCCGACCATGTTCTGCTCCGCGATGAAATTCTCGAAGAAGCGGTCGGGGAACTGCTTCCCAAACTTGTCGGTGAAGGTGGAATTCTTCACGTCGGCGTCAAGTCCCACCACCAGCGGATTGGCGTCGCCCAAGGCGGTGAGGGCAGTCCCGAAGGCCTCGCGTGTCGCGACAGAGTCCGTGGGCTTGTAGGCCGGGGGGGCCATCGGTTTGGCTGGTCGGGCGATGTTCCCGGCCGGCTCCGGCCGACGGATGTCCGGCTCACTCGTGCCCGGCTTCAGTTGACGCGTCAGCTCGTCGAGCCCTTTTTGCGATTCCTCGCCCTTCTTGAGCGCCTTGCCGTGCCAATCGGGACGATCCTCGATGAAGGAGATCCCTTTCCCTTTGAGAGTGCGCGCCAGCAGGACGGTGGGTGCGCCCTTGGTGCGGGCGGCTTCGTCAAAGGCCGCCAGCAGCGCAGCCGGGTCGTGCCCGTCCACCACGATCGCGTGCCAGCCGAATCCCGCCCAGCGTGCGCGATGTCCCTCCATATCATGCTGCAACATGGTGGGATCGCTTTGCCCGAGGCGATTGATGTCCACGATCGCGCAGAGGTTGTCGAGGCCATAATGACGCGCCAGTTCCACGGCCTCCCAGACCGACCCTTCCACGGACTCGCCATCGCCGAGCAGGACGTAGGTGCGATAGCTTGATCGGTCGAGCCGTTTTGCGTTCAGGGCCATCCCGACTCCCGCCGCCAGACCCTGACCGAGCGACCCGGTGGCCACGTCCACGAACGACAGCCGTGGTGTCGGGTGGCCTTCCAGGTCGGATTCCAACGTGCGCAGTTTGAGCAGGTCCTGTTTGTCGAACAGCCCGGCCTCGGCCCACGCGGCATAGAGCAATGGCGCCGCGTGGCCTTTCGACAGAATGAAGCGATCGTTGTTGGGATTCTTGGGATTCTTCGGGTCGTACCGCATCACGGCGAAGAAGAGCGTGGCGACAATGTCGGCGGCTGAACAGCAGCTCGACGGGTGTCCGCTCCCGGCCTCGGTGGTTGCGCGGACGCTCTCGATCCGGAGGATCGTGGCCTTGTTCTGCAGCGTGACCACGAGCGAGGCGGTGGCCATGGTTGGGGCAGGCATGGTGTCTCCTGTTAGACGGTGGTCACGTGGTTGAATGCCTCAGTGCGCGCCCGTGCAGCCTAACAAAACAGCCGAAGTGAGTCAATTGACCATCTGGTCCGCGAGGGGTGTCCTGGGAATCAAGCAGAACTGAAGGTGCGAGGAAGCGCAAGGTTGTGGTCGTCGCTTTCGTGGGTCCTAGAGGCGTGGCACCCTGAAGCCGGATTGTCCTCCCCTCTTTGAGGGGGAAGACCGTCGTTGGAAAAAGCGGTAGAGCAGGTAGGCATCAATCGCCACGACAGCCGCCAGGACGCCGTAGGCAGCGGGGCTGGGGGCAAGCCGGAGTTCGATGAGAACCCTGGACATTCCAAACCCCACGACCAAGGCGTCAAAGCTCATGCACAATCTTCTGAAGACTTCAGGGTCCATCCGACTGATGAGGTAGGTTCCCAGAGGGATTCCGACCAGCACACTGGGAACGATGTAGGGGAGGATCTGGGTGCTCTCAACGCTATAGAGCCCTAAAAAATAGTAGGCGACAGCCGTCATGCTGGATTCAGCCACTCGAATGAGGCTCAACGCCGCCCGAAACTCCTGTTTGGCATACCCTTGATTATTAAAGAGGAGAGCAAGGGGAGGACCAGAAATGGTGGTCACTGAATAGAGCGTTCCTATTCCCATTCCAAAGGGTACCCCGACCGCTTTTTCCGAACGGATCGGCCTTCGTACGCCGGCCGCTTGGAGGAGGATGAGGGGAAGAAGGACAAAATACGTGAAGAACTTGACCCAGCCAGGTTGGACCATGAAAAGAACGTAGCTCCCGATCATGACCCCCGGCAGCAAGCCGAGCAATATCGGCACCACTCTTTTCCATGTGTGCGGCACGCTCTTTCGGTTCATCAGCAAGACGTACCCATTAATGACCACTTCCACCATGACCAACGCCGGGTTTAGGATTCTGTTCGTGTAAAAGAGCAACGCGACGGGGACGGTGATGGAGGAAAACCCGTAGCCCAACGCCCCGTTGACCGTCGCGGCCAAGAAGGTGATCAGAATAAGAATGATGTGGTCCGTGTTCATCCGTCGAGCGCGTCTGCGTGAAGCTGTGGTTCAGTTCGGTGTCAACTGCCTTCGTGGGACGGCCTCTCCGCCGACATGCTGGAGAACGAGCTCCCTTCAGGCATGTGATCGCTTGCAGTGACCCGACGCGAAGTCGCTGAGCTTGTAGTTGTCCAAGATGTCCGCGATGGCGTTGCGCACCCCCAGCATCGCCTTCTGGATCGGACAGCTCTTCTTCTCACTATAAGGACAGTCGCTGCATTTCTGATAGGCGGTCTTGCTGACGCAGCCGATCGGCGCCAGGGGACCGTCCAGAATTCGGATCACCTGGCCGAGGGTGATGTCCTGGGGCGGTTTGATGAGGCTGTAGCCGCCGGTGACCCCGCGTCGGCTGCCCAGGAGACCCGCGTTCTTCAGCGTCAGCAGGATCTGCTCGAGAAACTCGATCGGGATCTGTTGTCGCCTGGCGATTTCGTGACGTTGGAGGTGGGGCTGTCCGTATTGGGCGGTCAGCTCGATGAGGGCTCTGAGCGCGTATTCGCTTTTCTTTGAGAATTTCATGGTGCCGACCGTTATTCTAAACTGAATTGGTCAAGTTTTATCACAATAGCCCGGCCGGCCTGGCTCCGTCAAGTTCAAAAAGTATGATCACTGTCAACCGGGTCCTTTTTCGAAAGGGCTCCGGGTGAACCGGTCATTGCTTGACGAGCGCACCGGTTTCTTGTTAGTTTGACCCGGCTTCCGCGGTGCTCTGTAGCCGGGGCGTCCTCTTCGAGTGTCAACCCCTGACCCCGGTCCGAACTCGGCAACGACGGCAAGGAAGAGCTGTGACCCTCCAGGAGTTGATCCTCTCCCTCCACCGCTATTGGGCTGACCAGGGCTGCGTCATTCATCAACCCTACGATCTGGAAATGGGAGCCGGAACCTTCCATCCGGCCACGTTTTTGCGGGCGCTGGGTCCAGAGCCCTGGAAGGCGGCCTATCCGCAGCCCTGCCGGCGCCCCACCGACGGCCGGTACGGGGACAATCCGAACCGGATGCAGCACTACTACCAGTACCAAGTCGTCCTTAAACCGTCCCCCGACGAGGTGCAGTCTCTCTATCTGAAGAGCTTGGCGCATCTGGGCATCAACCCTCGACAACACGACATCCGGTTCGTACAGGATGATTGGGAATCTCCGACTTTGGGAGCCTGGGGGCTGGGATGGGAGGTGCGGCTGGATGGGATGGAGATCACGCAGTTCACCTATTTTCAGGAGGTCGGGGGAATCGAGCTTCATCCGATCACGGTCGAGATCACATACGGCACGGAGCGCATCGCGATGTATCTCCAGCAGGTGGATAACGTGTACGATCTGGCCTGGACCGACGCCATCTCGTACGGAGAGATCCACCGACAGACGGAAGTTCAGTTTTCCAAGTACAATTTCGAGGAAGCGGATGTGGCGTTGCTGACCGGCACCTTCCAGGCCTTCGAGTCGGAAGCCAACCGCCTGCTCGCGAGAGGCTTGACGCTGCCGGCGTATGATTACTGCATCAAGGCGTCCCACCTGTTCAACCTTCTGGACGCGCGCGGCGCGATCAGCGTGGCGGAACGGACGGGCTACATCGCCCGCGTCCGCGGGTTGGCCCGTCAGTGCGCCGAGGGCTACATGAGGGAGCGAGAAGCCTTGGGCTATCCGTTGCTGCACCACAAGGCCCCGCCCGGAACCGGAGTCGCAGTACAATGATCAAATCTCCCATCGCGACCAGGCCGAAGCGTCAATCCGGCGCGACACGATCCGGGGCCGAGCCGGGAAGCGCGGAGTTGCTGCTCGAGATTGGAACCGAGGAATTGCCGTCACAGTTCCTCCCGCCGGCACTGCAGGCACTGGGGGATTCGGCGGAGCGCCTGCTGAAGGAGCACCGACTGCCCCATGGAGCGGTGCGTACGTTCGGCAGCCCGCGACGCCTGGTCCTGGCGGTCGAGTCTGTGTCAGGCCGGCAGGCCGCGACCGTCAAGGAGGTGATGGGGCCCTCCAAGGCCGCGGCCTACGACGCAGCCGGGCTGCCGACTCGGGCGGCGGTCGGCTTTGCGGGGTCGCAGGGCGTCACGGTCGGCGGCCTGGAAATCCGGCGGACTCCCAAAGGAGAGTATGTGTTTGCAGTGAGGCGGGAAGCGGGCGGCTCGGCCGTCGCGGTCCTTGGCGACATTCTGCCTGACCTGATCGGCGGACTGTCGTTCCCCAAATCGATGCGCTGGAACGAAACCGGGATGCGGTTCGCTCGGCCGATCCGGTGGCTGCTGACGCTGTACGGCGGGAGAGTGGTCGGCATCCGGATCGGCGGGATCAGGGCAAGCAATCGGACGTTTGGACACCGCTTTCTCGGGTCTCCCGGTTCCGTCGCCTCACGAGGATTGCCGGTGAAGGATCTCAGAACGTACATGAAGACGTTGGAACGTCAGGGCGTCATTCCTGATCAGAGCACCCGCCGCGTGATGATTCTGGCTCAGCTCACGAGCCTGACGAAGGCCGCGCACGGGCATCTGCATCGCGATGAAGACCTCCTGGAGCAGGCCATCTACAGTGTCGAATACCCGCAGGCGATCCTGGGCGAATTCCAGCCGCACTACCTCTCGCTGCCGAAAGCGGTGCTCATGACGGCGATGAAAGAGCACCAGGGGTATTTTTCACTGATGGGCCCGGACGGGGCGTTGCTCCCGAAGTTCATCGCGGTCACCAACATGAAGCTGTCGAATATGCGGTTGATTCGCGAAGGGAACGAGCGCGTGCTGGCGGCCCGCCTGGCCGACGCCAAATTCTTTTTCGAGGAGGATCGGAAGACCAAACTGCCAGACCGGGTGGAGCAACTCAAGGGCGTGACTTTTCACCACAAACTGGGCACATTACATCAGAAGACCGGGCGCCTCACGGAACTGGCCCTCAAGCTCGCAGACATGCTCGGGGACCAAGATCTGCGCAACACGTGCCGTCGTGCCGCACAATTGAGCAAAGCCGACCTCCTGACCGGAATGGTGGGTGAATTTCCGACATTGCAAGGAATCATCGGCGGCGAATATGCCGGCCACGACGGAGAATCGGAAGCGGTGAGCCGTGCGATCGCCGAACAGTACGTGCCGCGCTCCATGGATGACGACTTGCCGCAGACGCTCCCGGGAAAGATCCTCTCCCTGGCGGATCGGCTGGACACGATCGCCGCGTTTTTCCATGTCGGACTCGTTCCAACCGGGTCCGAGGATCCGTTCGCATTGAGGCGCCATGCCACCGCGATCGTTCGGATCATCGTGGAGGGTAAGCTGTCCCTGAATCTGGCCGGGGTGCTCGCTCAAGCCAAAATGCTCGTCATACAGGACGGCTTCACCGCAGTAGGCCAACCAGTTGCCGACCCTCTCGAGTTCATCGTCGAAAGGCTGCGGTATTATGGTCGGACGGTCCATGGGCTACGAGACGATGTCATTCAGGGGGTGCTCAAATGTCGTGGCAGTGGGGTGTTCGACATGGTCGACCTCCTCAACAGGATGAAGGCGTTGCAGGCGATCACCGTACTGCCGGAGTTTGATCCCCTGATGGTCGGATTCAAGCGGGCGCATCGGTTGGTGGAGAAGGAGAAATGGTCGCGTGGCTCGATCGATCCCGCGCTATTTCAGCATCCTACGGAAGAGCAGCTCTACAGGGTGTTGGAAGAATGCAAACAACGCGTTCCGGCCTTGATCGCGCAGGGGGATTATGCCAAGGGCCTGGACGGTCTGGTTCGCATTCGGCCGGCCATCGATGGGTTTTTCGTGGGGGTCATGGTCAACGCCGACGATCCGGCGCTCAGGGCGAACCGGTTGTCGCTGCTCTACGCGATTGATCAGCTCTTTCTGTCGTTCGCTGATTTCTCTCAGATCGTGGTCCAGGGAACCTGAGGCGGCGACCGCACGATGACGGCTTCGAGCGGAAACCTCGCGGCCCCACTGGAGCCTGGCCGCCGCGAACAGCAGGCGCAAGAGGAGCTGCAGGCCCACCGGGTGCGACGCTACACGTACCGGGTGACAGCCATCTTGATCGTGTTGTGCAATGCGGTCTTGCTCCTCGGGGTTTGGGTCAGCGGCGTCAACCTGGATACGTTGTTCACGACGCCGGATCGCTTCAACCCGGCCAAGGATATCTGCGTGCGTCTGAGCTGGCATAAGGTGGCCGGCGTCGAGCGGCCCGTCCAGCTCTGTTACGAGTGGATCAACCTGTCGGATCCCTCCGGCGACACGCACAAGTTTCAAGCGGAGGCCCAGGTCGTCAAAGGGGCGGACGGGAAACTGTATTACGATGACGGCGTGCGGGTGGATTACCGGGTGTTCGTCCTCGGCGCGTTTGTGGTGGCGGTGGTCGCCCTAGGCGTCACGCTCAAACGCTATCTGATCGCTCGATACCGTGGGCGCTTGCCAACGCGGGTCAACGAGGTGTAATCAATTCAGTCGGTTTCGGGGTAGACAAGAGGAGACGGCAGGCGTGGCCTCGAAGAAATACGTCTATTATTTCGGGGACGGAAAGGCCGAAGGCACCGGCGAGATGAAGGAACTGCTCGGCGGGAAGGGCGCCGGCCTGGCCGAAATGACCAATCTCAGGATCTCCGTGCCGGCCGGTTTCACCATCACGACCGAAGCCTGCGTCGAGTACTACCGTCGCGGCAAGGTCTATCCCCCGGGGATGTGGGAACGGGCCCTGCACTGTCTCAGGAAGGTGGAACGCTCGATGGGAGCCCAGTTCGGGGATCCCGACAATCCGCTCTTGGTGTCGGTCCGGTCAGGCGCCCGGGCGTCGATGCCGGGCATGATGGATACGGTGCTGAACGTGGGACTGAATGACCGGACTGTCAACGGGTTGGCTGCCAAGACCCGGAATGAACGGTTCGCGCAGGACGCCTATCGGCGGTTCATCATGATGTTCGGCAGCGTCGTCATGGGTGTGAGCCGTGAGCGATTCGAGGAGATCCTGAAGCGGAAGAAGGCGGAGCACAGGGTGGCGCTGGACACCGACCTGGATGCCAAGGCACTGAAGGACCTGGTCGTCCGGCTGAAGGCGGCAGTCCGTGAAGAGACCGGGCAAGAATTTCCCGCCGATTCGTTGGAGCAGCTCAGAATGGGCATCAACGCCGTCTTTTCGTCATGGTACGGCCCCCGGGCGGTCACCTACCGGCGCCTGTACAATATTCCGGACAGTTGGGGGACTGCCGTGAACGTGGTGGCCATGGTGTTCGGAAACATGGGGGATACGAGCGGAACCGGCGTCGCGTTCACCCGCGATCCGGCGTCCGGGCAACCCACCTTCTTCGGTGAGTACCTGTTGAACGCACAGGGGGAAGATGTGGTGGCCGGGATTCGGACGCCGCTCCCGGTCAGCTCCCTCGCCGGCCGTCTTCCACGCGCCTCCAAGCAGCTGACGAACACCTACCGGACCCTCGAGCGTCATTACCGCGATATGTTGGACCTGGAGTTTACCATCCAGGAAGGCAAGCTCTACATGCTCCAGACCCGGGTGGGGAAACGCACCGGCATCGCGGCCGTGCGCATCGCGGTGGATATGGTCAAGGAAGGCTTGATCAGCAAACGCGAAGCCGTGCTCCGTGTGGGACCGGAGCAACTCTCTCAATACTTGTATCCGATCTTTGATGCCGTGGCAGAGGCCAGGCACGTCTCCCTGGGCAAGGGCCTGCCGGCCGGACCGGGCGCGGCGGCCGGGAAGATCGCGCTGACGCCTGACCGGGCGGTCGAGATGCAGGCGCGTGGTGAGCGCGTCATCTTGGTCCGTCAGGAGACCAGCCCGGACGATATCCACGGGATGAACGCGTCAGTGGGGTTCCTGACCGCGAGAGGCGGGGTGACCTCCCATGCCGCAGTCGTCGCTCGGCAGATGGGCAAGGTCTGCGTGGCGGGCTGCGAAGCGGTGGAGGTGGAAAATGGCACCACGGTGAAGATCGGGTCGCGTGTCTTGAAGGAGGGCGACGCGCTCTCGATCAACGGGTTCACCGGCCACGTGTATGAGGGCGAGATCCCGGTGGTGGAGTCCGAGGTCATCCAGGTCATCCTGGGCAAGATGGATGCGCGCCGATCGGAGAAGTATCAGTACTACTCCACGCTCCTCAGGTGGGCGGATGAATTCCGGGTGCTGCGGGTCCGGGCCAATGCGGACGTGCCGGAGCAGGCCAATATCGCCCGGGGCTTCGGGGCCGAGGGGATCGGGCTCTGCCGGACCGAGCATATGTTCTTTGCCGAGGATCGGGTCCCGATCATGCAGCACATGATCCTGGCCCGCACGCGGGAAGAGCGCGAGCGCTACCTGGCGCAGCTGCTCCCGCTGCAAAAACAGGACTTCATCGGCCTGTACCGCGAGATGAAAGGATTCCCCGTGACGATTCGTCTGCTCGACCCCCCGCTCCATGAATTCCTGCCCAAACGGGAAGAGTTGATGGTGGAGATCGCGCGGCTGGAGCTCGTTGGCGGGAAGCCGGGGCTGGTGGAGGAGAAACGGCGTCTCCTGGCTCGAGTGGAGGAGCTCCATGAGTTCAACCCCATGCTGGGTCTGCGAGGCTGCCGGCTCGGCATCACGATGCCGGAGATCACTCGCATGCAGACCCGCGCCATTCTCGAAGCGGCCTGCGAGCTGACGCGCGAGGGCAAGAAGATCGTGCCGGAAATCATGATTCCCCTGGTGGGGATGGTGTCGGAAATGAAAGCCCAAAAGGATCTGATCCGCGAGGTCGCCGAGGAGACGATGCGGCGCCGCAACATGAAGCTCACCTACCTGGTGGGCACCATGATCGAGTTGCCGCGGGCGGCCGTCACCGCCAGACGGATCGCCGAGGAGGCCGAATTCTTCTCCTTCGGGACCAACGATCTCACCCAGACCACCTTCGGGTTCTCGCGCGACGACGCCGCGAAGTTCGTCGGGTTCTACATGCGACGGCAGGATAGCTGTCCTCGGTGCCTGAGCGCTGACGTGGACTGGAAGAAGATGGTGTGCAACAGCTGCGGGGCTGCCATACCCGGGAAGGCGGAGAACATCCTGGACGCCGATCCCTTCGCCGTCTTGGACCGGGAGGGCGTCGGGGCCATGATGCGGATGGCCATCACGGAGGGACGCCTCACGCGCCCCGACATCAAGCTGGGAATTTGCGGTGAGCATGGAGGGGAGCCGAGTTCGGTTGAGTTTTGTCACCAGCTTGGCCTGGACTACGTGAGTTGTTCGCCGTACCGTGTTGCGATTGCGCGTCTCGCGGCGGCGCAGGCGGCCTTGACGGGATCATGGGGAGCCGGTGCGAACCCGGCCGCCGGAAAGCCCGCACCGCATCCAGCTCCCCATTCACCCGGCCGGGCAGGTCGCACCCCACGCGCCCGTCGGAGGTCCCGCACCCGCAGACCTCCCTCCAGCAAGATGCGGTGAAGCCAACCGACCTCGATCGCAGGTATATGGCGCTGGCGGTCCGTTTGGCCGCCAAAGGCCGGGGGCGGACCAGCCCCAACCCGATGGTCGGCGCGCTTGTGGTGTCCGGACGCCGGATCGTCGGGGAGGGCTACCACCGAAAGCCCGGCGGGCCGCACGCGGAGGCGCTGGCCCTGCGGTCGGCTGGTAGGCGGGCGCGGGGCGCCACCCTGTACGTCACCCTCGAACCGTGTCATCACACCAACAAGCGAACCCCCCCGTGCGTCCCGGCCATTATTGAGTCAGGTCTTCGACGCGTCGTGATGGCCATGCGCGATCCCAACCCTCTGGTCAGCGGGGGCGGCGTCAGTCGTCTGCGCCGGGCCGGCATCCGGGTGACGGTCGGCTGTCTTCGCGAGGAGGCCGAGCGACTGAACGAGATGTATGGTCACTGGATGCGCACAGGCCGGCCGTTCGTGATCATGAAGGCGGCGATGACGCTCGACGGCAAGATCGCCGCGGCCAGTGGAGAGTCGCGATGGATCACCGGTGAAGCGGCTCGACGACATGCGCATCGTCTGCGAAGCCAGGTGGACGCGGTCATGGTGGGGATCGGGACGGTTCTGCGTGACGATCCCCAACTGACGGTCAGACTTGCGGCTCGGCGGTCAAGGGCGCCCCGCCTTCGCCAACCGCTCCGCGTGGTCGTGGACAGCACGCTCCGCATCTCACCGGCAGCTCACGCGCTGTCGCCGGGGGCCCCGACGGCTCCGGGGTCCGGTGTCGTGGTCGCCACCACGGCCCGAGCTCCCAGGACCCGGATCGAGCGGCTTCGAGCGAAGGGCGTCCCGGTGGTCGTTCTGCCGGCTCACCGCGGGCGGGTCTCCTTACGCGCCTGCTTAACCCGTCTCGGGCGGATGGGCATCACCAGCTTGTTGCTCGAGGGCGGAAGCGAACTGAATGCGTCGGCACTGAGGGCGGGACTGGTGAACCGCGTGCTGTTCTACGTCGCCCCGATGCTGTTGGGAGGGCGGGATGCCAAAGGCGTGATCGGAGGACAGGCCCCGCAGCGGTTGGCGGGCGCTCTCCCGGTGACGGAGCTCCGGACGCAATGGATCGGCAGGGACCTTCTCATTGAAGGGACTCTGTCGCTCCGAGGCTGGGGGGACTGACTCCATAAAATCCGAGGTCACGCCCACACCCTGACGCGTCGGTCTTCCCCCCTGCTGCGGCGTCAGCACTGCTTTCCTACCGTATAAATCTGACACAGAAGGCCCGTGCCTGGTGCCTACCAAGGCCCAGGAAGGTAAGCCTCCCCCCCGGATACAAGACCCGCCGCGTAGGTCATGAGCCGGGTGTCGCTGTCGGTTCTGTCGGGGGCTCGTCAATCGGCAGCCGTGATGAGAGACCCGCGGCCCCTGGGCAACCCGTATAAACTTCATTGAACGTATTGATTGCACAGACAAATAAATGTGCTAATCTTTTCTTTACGTCGCCCCGATCTGGTTGAGCCGGGGGATCCCGACCGCGGAGGGCACGATGGGTCAAGGCGCCAGAATTTGCGTCGTCGACGATGAGCCGTCGATCCTCCGTCTGTTACAGGGTAACCTGGCGGCAAAAGGCTATGAGGTGTTGGTGGCGCAATCCGGCGCTGAGACGTTAGAACTCATCGTGCATCGCCCGCCGGATATTTTTGTCATTGATCTAATCCTTCCAGGGATGAGCGGGCTCGAACTCATTCGTCGTGTCCGGGAGCAATCGGCCGCCCCCATCATTGTCCTCTCCGGGATCGGCGATGAGCGGTCGAAGGTGGAAGCGCTGGACCAAGGGGCGGATGACTATGTGACCAAGCCCTTCAGCGTGGAGGAGTTGCTTGCCAGGATCAAAGCCGGTATGCGGAGAGCCGCCGGCGCGCAGAGTGTGGAGCCGATCTTCACCAGCGGAGACCTCTCGGTCAACTTCGATCGCCGCGAGGTGCGGCTGAACGGCCAGCAGGTCAAGATGACGCCAACCGAGTACGATCTTCTCAAGTACATGGTGCAAAACGTCGGGAGGCCGCTCACGCACCGGATGCTGCTGACCGCCGTGTGGGGGCCGGGTTACCATGATAAGGTTCAATATCTGCGAGTGTTCATGGGCCACCTCAGAAAAAAGCTCGAACAGAATTCAGGTCGTCCGCCCTTCATTGTGACCGATCCGGGCATCGGCTACCGCTTTTGCGCCGACACGCGGGAAGAAGCTCCCGAGTAGTCACCACCCTCAGTTCCACCCAGACACCCTCCCCAGCCCAGTCTTCGCTCGATCCATCGCGGCTGCTCGGTGAGTACTCCCTCACACCATTTTCCCAACCGATACCCCGTCTAACGGAGATGTACCGGCCATCTCCGAACCTTCCTTGATTGTGTGATCGCCCGTCTGGGGACGGACCCTCCTCCCGCAGTCTTTATGGAAAATTAATACGCTTCCCGCCAAAGGTCTTTACGAAATGTTTACACCCTCCCGTCACATTCCCAATCCCATCTTTATGAAGGCGGAGCTATGGTTTGAATAGATCGCGAAACAAGAGCCGGGACCACCCAGGAGCAAGGACCCATCACCATGCTCCCCACGAAGATCCGAACTATCCAACACCTCGCCCTGGCGTGCGCCCTGTTGCTTGCCGGCCTATTCCTTGGGCCAATCGAAGTGAACGCCCAGGCGATGGCCGACTATACCGCGTACCCACCCTTTATCGGGGCTAATGCGGTCCCCCCCAACATTCTGCTCCTGCTGGACAACTCCGGAAGCATGAACAACATGGCCTATGGGAATGCCTTCGATCCGAATCAGACCTATTCCGGCCTGTCTGACCCCTTGGAGTGCTACGACTACGGCAGCAACAAGTTCATCCCCAACCCTGCGGCCAACCCCGCGACACCGGGGACCTGCACCACGTCTCCCTATCTCTGGTCCGGCAACCTGCTGAACTATGCCTCGATGCGGCGGATCGACATCGTCAAATGGGTCATGATGGGTGGGACCTGCTCCGTCGGTGGCCGGGACGCGCAGGGAAACTGCAGCCAGCTCGTCGGCCAGTACACCTTTGACAACGGCGCCTGCTGCCTGGATCAGACTATGTCGGTTCCGACCTCGCAGGCAACAGATCGCATGCCGGCCTCCCTCCTCCCGTCGGGCTCGACGGTCTATTTCCATTTGATGGGGAGCGTCGGGGCGCTCAAGGGGACCTTCTGCGTGGACAACGACAGCAACCAGGACACGGCTTCGGATTGCAACGACGGGAGCACCTACACCGAGACCAACTGGCAGATCCGCGTCGATCACTTTGAAAATGCCACTGGGGTCATCCAGCAGGTGGGGTCCAAAGCCCGGTTCGGCATCATGGAGTTTAAGGGAGCCGGCGACGGCGGCAAGGTCCTGAGCGGAGTGGGGTCGAACATCCAGGACCAGCTCACCGCTATCGAGAGCACCACTCCCTCCACCTGGACCCCGCTGGCCGAGTCGCTCTACGAGGCCAGCCGCTACTTCGCCCAGATTCAGCCCGCCTACACGAACTC
>JBOHOM010000120.1:0-14473 GCA_050731075.1 Nitrospiraceae bacterium | reverse complement strand
AGACCTTGTCGCTGGTAGGAAGAGCCCAGAGCCGTCCCGTACACCTGGGTCGGGGGTTCGAGCAGACGGTCATAGACAACTTTGAAGAAGGTTTGTCCATCATGGATCAGGAACGGAACGTCATGGGGCCGCACCTCCAGCACCACCTGGGTCCCCTTGATTTCTCCCTGACCGTAGCCGAAGCCTGGGTCGAAGAAGCCGGCATAATGCGTGCGGAGTTCCCCGCAAGCCGCCTCGTACGCCACCATCTCGGCGGCGTAGCCGGTCGGCACCCGGATCCGTTCCTTGGAGGCCAGGATGTAGAACTCTTCAGGCTCGAGCAGGAGGCTGTCGTTGCGATGCCGCCGGATCGGCTCCCAGAAATCAAGCGCGGCGTAGTAGCCGATCTTGGACAGGTCGATCACGTGGCTGTTTTTCTTGGCTCGATACCCCACCACCGTTTCCTTGCCCCGGTCAACGCCCTGCAAGTCCACCCGTAGAAAGAGACCCCGGTCGGTTCGCAGTTCGCGCAGCGACACCGGGGTTTCCTCGGCCACGTTGTGGTAGAGCAGGGGCTCGGTCTTGTACAGCGCCCGGATCCCCGAATCGGCCACGGTCGCCGGTCCGCGTACCAGACGGAGCTGGTTCAGTGAGTGACCCGTCTTGACCTTGATCGCAAACGAACGGGGCACGATTTCCAAATAGAGCGGGCCGGCATAGCCGGCCCGGATCTCATCGAAGCCAGCGTTGAGATCAGTGATGACGCGGGTGAAGACATCCAGCCGCCCGGTCGTGCTTTTCGGGTTCGCCTTGGCGCGGAGACTTCTCGGCAGGTGTAAGCTCTCCAGCAGCGGCACCAGGTAGACATGACCCTTTTCGAGGATGGCGCCCCCGGTCAGGTCCATCTCATACATCACGAGATCGGACTGGTAGAAATCCAGGACATCGAGCTTGCTCCTGATTTCAGACCGCTCGGGCAGAAAGCTGCTCAGCAGCCGGTAGGCTTTCGCGCCCAGGCGCAGATCGAGGCTCGCCGGCTGAATCTGCCGGTCCTCGATCGGGCTGTCCGCGCGTATCACCCGATCGGCGATGAGGCGCTTCAGTCGCTGATCCGGCAGGATGCCGTCCGTTCGAGGGGCCTGAGGATGGGGCAGGCGGGCGCCGCGCGTCACAGGTCGTCCATCCCTCCGTCGCCTCCGTTGCGGCAGGCCGTCAGCGCAGAGTGGGCGCCGACCATCGGCAACTCTCGCCCGTTGCTTTTTGGGGGCTGGGGGTAGTGGAACGTCTTGTTCTCGTAGTTCTTCAGCACCGCGATGTCCTCGTCCAGATGCACCAGGTAATCGCCCGGCAGGATCGGGATCTTGCCGCCTCCGCCGGGCGCGTCGATCACATAGTGAGGAACCGCCATGCCGCTGGTGTGGCCCTGAAGGGCGCTAATGATGGCCATGCCGGTCTCCACCGCAGTGCGAAAATGGTTGGTGCCCTTGGTCAGGTCCGCCTGGTACAGGTAGTAGGGTTTCACCCGAGCCAGGAGCAACTGGTGCACCAGGCGTGTCATGATCTCAGGGTCGTCGTTGACACCCTTGAGCAGGACGGTTTGGGCCCCCAGCGGCACGCCCGCGTCCGCCAGCATGCCGCAGGCGGCTTTCACCTCTGGCGTCAGTTCGTCCGGGTGGTTGAAATGCAGGTTCATGTAAATCGGATGGTATTTCTTGACGATCTCGCAGAGCTTGGGGGTGATGCGCTCAGGCAAGTTGCCCGGGACGCGCGAGCCGATGCGGATGATTTCCAGATGCGGGATCGTTCGCAACGCCTTGAGAATGCGTTCCAGCAGATGGTCGGGCAATAGGAGCGGATCGCCTCCCGAAAGGATCACGTCGCGCACCTCCGTGTGGTCTTTCAGGTACGCGATGGCGCGGTCCAGCTCCCCCTTCTTGAGGAATCCGGGTTTCCCCACCAGGCGCTTGCGCGTGCAGAACCGGCAGTAGATCGGACACTGGTTGGTCACCATGAGCAGCACCCGGTCCGGATACCGATGCACGAGGTGGGGCACCGGGCTCATCATGTCTTCTTCCAGCGGGTCTGCCTCGGCGTCCTCGTCCTCCAGCTCGGCCGGGTCGGGGACCACCTGCCGCCAGATCGCGTCGCCCCTCGCTTTGATCGTGGCCATGACCGTCGGCGTAATGCGCATCGGGTACTCGCCGACGATGGCCTCGATCTCCCTGGGGTCCACGCCCAGGTGGTCGGCGAGGTCTTTCGCCTTCACCACGCTCTTCGCCAGAATCCGTCTCCATTCCTCCATGTCTGCTCCTTAGGCTCGTGGCGATAGGCTATAGGCTACAGGAGGGGAAGTCTTTCCCGTCGCCTGCTGCCTCACGCCGCGCGTCTTCATCGCCGTAGCGCTGATCCAGATACGCCAGGATCTCCCGTGTTTCGGTCAGCACGGTGTCGCCGTCCTTCAGGACCGGTACGTAGTACTGCCCTGAGGCTTCATAGACCTGTTTCCTGAACGGTCGAAAGTCAGGCACCACGACCTCCTCGTACGGGATGCCCAGTGCGGTCAGCTTGTCACGGACGAGGGCGCATTCAGGGCACCAGGTTACGTGATAGAAGGTCAGGGCCATGACAATTTTTAATTTTCAATGTTCAATGTTGAACTGTAAGCTGCGCAAATCAGCCGTCAGCTCTTGAATTAACCATTAAACATTCAACATTGAGCATTGTTCCGTGCGACCGCGCAGGGGACCATGATGGCGTCCCGCATGCCGTGGATCACCTTCTTGTCCGGCGGGCAGAGGGTCGCCAGCACACCGGCCAGTTCCGCACGCTCGCCGGTCACGAAATAGTAAGGCGACAGGCGCACCCGTCCGGACATCGGCACGACGGCGCCGGCGCGCGCATCGTAGTAGGACAGCTCAAACTGGCGGCCCTTGTGGAATTCCTGCAGGATAGAGGGGGTGGTCGGAAACGAGGCCAGCGCGGTATCCAGCGCCGCGGCCCACTCGGGCTGGGGGAGGTCATGTCCCACCGAGACGCCCCGGCTGCCCCAGGCCAGTTCCGAAAATCCGGAAGGCTTCACGACGTACCGACGGTCTCGTTGCGAGGCTTCCGCCAAGTCCCGCCAGTCGGCGACGGCGCGGCCTCCGATGCGCAGGTCCGGGATCACGGCGGCGGGAGGCACCGGGCGCGGGTCCAGGATCCAGGTACGCGGCATCAGGCCGGCGAGGAGCTCGAACGTGGCTTCCCCCAGTTCGCGCCGCCAGAACGGGGCCAGGACCGGGTGATGGAGCAACGCGAAGGCCAGTTTCTCCTCCAGCGCCGGCTTGAACGGCGGCGTGACGACCGTTCGCTCCTTCTTGGCGCTGTACATGATCAGCTCCGACTTGGGAATGTTCTTCAAGTCGAACAACTCGAAGAACCGGTACACCAGTGACACCGGGCGGTCACTGCCTTCACGCGTGACCAGCAAGGTCTCTTCCGTGAAGCGAACCTCCCTGGGATGGACGCAATAGGCCTCGATGCCCTCCGTCTGGAGCCGAGCCGCCACCCAGGCCATCTCGGGACGGTAATCCTGTGCTTCATCGGACACCACGATCGCGACGCAGCCGGTCCGTTCGCCCAGGTGATGGCGGAGCATCCGGGCGAAGCCCTGGACCATCCCGTCCGGGCCACCGACGATGTCGAAATCGCTATACGCTCTTGCCAAGGCCCCGGTCAACCCGATGCCCCCGGGCACGGAATCCAATTCGGTGATCACCATGCCGTTTCCGATGGGGGGATCCTCGGTCAGAATGATATCCGGACGGATCACGGGGGGCAGCAAGTCCCGAAACCGGTTCATCCGGCTATACGAGACCAGCGAGTCCGGTTTCCCCTGTTCCAGGTAGGCTGCCACCCAGGCCGGCTCTGCCCCGCGGGCGCTGTCCAGATACAGGCGGTTGAGGGCCCGGTAGAACGCCAGCAGGGGTTGCCCCAACGAACGGAAGAAGGCTGCTTGGCCGGTGGAGAGGACGAAAGGGTGAGGGGCGATTCGCCAGGATTGGCCCGCCTCCTGGGCCGCCGGGCTGTCGGAGGGGCCGTGGCGCGACCCATCGTACAGTCCATCCCGGACGAGGGCTTCGTGAACGAAAGAACACCGACGCGCGTCAGTGTCGTCCTTCGTGATGCCCGCAAGGTCGCGCGCGAGTGCCACCAGATCTCCCTTCAGGCCGTTGCATTGGCTCTGGTTGCAGACGCCGGTGATCGTAACACGGCCCCTCGCATCGGTACAAGAGCATCACGGGGAGGACGAGGAGCTTGGGGGAAGGTGAACCGGGCGATCCACGATCTGCGTTAAGGCGTTTCGTCGGAGTATTGCGGGTACAGTTTCCTAAAGCAGTCAGGGCAGACGCCGTGGCTGAACTCGGCCTCCGAACGCTGGGCGATATACACCTCGATTCTATTCCAATAGCCGTTGTCGTCGCGCACCTTCTTGCACGACGAACAGATCGGCAACAGCCCGCGCAGCACTTTGATCTTCTCCTGCGCCTCCCTCAAGGCGGTAATGTCTCGGGTGAAGGAGCGGGTATGGACGAATTTGCCGTTCTCCCAGAGCACGTTGGCATCGATCAGCACATGCTTGATCCCGCCATCCTTGCACCGAAGCCTGGACTCGTAACTCTCCAGTGTCTCCCCGCGCGCGAGGCGCTCGAGCATCTTCTCGGCGAGATCTTTGTCGACATGAAACTCGGCCACATGATGCCCGATGTACTCCTCGCGGGTGCAGCCGAGCAGGTCCAGTTCGGCCTTGTTGGCCCACAGGATGCGTCCATCCGGGCCCGACCGGTTCAGGGCTTCGACCGCATTTTCGAAGAAATCGGTCAGCTCCTCCTCTTTACGGCGCAGGGCCATGTCCGCCCGTTGTCGCAACAGAATCAGGCCAGCTATCCCCCAGATCACCGCCGCCCCGAGCACCCGGTTGGTGAGCGAGACCTCCGGATCAATCCCAGGGGAAGCGTACAGGAATCCAAGCATGAGCAGGATCGTGTACCCCGCGGCGAGCCAAAGAGGCATCTGCCGTTGTCGCACCCAAAGGCAGAGCAGCAGCAGAACGACGTAGAGCGCCCACGCCACTACGCCAAGAGGCAAGGCCAGATCTGCGATGAACACGCCGGCGCTCAGCGCGATGATCGCCGCGATCCTCCACACGGTTGCCTTGGCTGGGTCCGACATCGATGGACGCTCCTCTCCGTCTGTGCTCAGGCGCAGTATGTCGTCAATCGCACCTAAGCGGTCCATCAGATTCTACACCGAAAAAGAGGCAGGTCACGAACAAAGGGGATTTCTTGCCTGGCGTGCAGGCTCAGCGTATCATGGGTCAGTATGAAACCTGAGAGCCAGACGAGCCGTTCCCGACTGGTTCAGATCGCCCCCCTGCCCCAACTGGTGCCCAGTCGGGTGTGTTTGAGTTGCGACGTGTGCTGTCGGTTCCCCGACCCGGACAGTTCCCTCCGCCCGTACTTCACCGGCGAGGAGATCCGCCGGGCGATCGCCCGAGGGGTGGCCCCGGCGCAGTTTCCTGAGCTCAACGGCTGTCAGGTCAGCGTCGTGCCGAGCCCTGTCAGCGACGGCTACCTCTGCCCGGCCTTCGATCCAGCCACCTCGCACTGTCGAATCTATGATGTCCGGCCGCTGGACTGCCAGATCTATCCCTTCGTGGTGATGTGGAACGCCGACCGGACCCAGGTCGTGCTGGGGTGGGACTCCAAATGCCCGTTCCTGCGAGAAGGCAAGGGGGACGAGGCGGGAGTCGTGGCCTATGCCGACCGCATCGCAGGACTCCTCGAGCAGGATGGCACGCTGGAGACCGTTGCGAAGAATCCTCGGTTCATCGGCCGTTTTCAGGATGATGTGGTGCTCTTGCGGCCCCTGCCGGGCCTCACTGAACGATTGGGCGCCGGACCTCAGGCGAACAGCCAGGCCGACGGACCTACGTCCAGAGCGTCTATCGCGACAGCCGTGAGGGAGGGAGCCGACGCGCCGACGGAACAGACGCCCCTGGTCCTTCACCCCTTGACGCTCGGCGATCGACCTCGCTTTGCACGAGCGTTCGCCTCGGTAGAGACGCCGCTGGCCGCCTACGCCTTCGCCCCCCATTTCGTCTGGAGGGCGTTGTTCTCGTATTCGTGGGCCGAACTCGACGGGCATCTGAGTCTGTTCGCCGAGTATGCGGACGGGGTGTATATGCCGCTCCCGCCGCTGCCTCTCCCGGCAGGCAGGAGCCAGGATGGTTCCCCATCGTCTATGACACCTCGCTTATCTCCTGCCGCGCTTGCCGCATGTTTCGCCTTCATGCGTGAGCGGAACACAGGCTCGGCGGTCAGCCGGATCGAGAATGTACCCGAGAAACTTCGGCCCACACTCCAGGCACTCGGCTATCGGGTCGTGCCGAAGGACTCGGACTACCTGTACCGGAGTCGCGATCTGGCGACTTTGGCGGGCGATCGCTACAAGTCACAGCGGGCGGCCTGCAACCGCTTTGAGCGAGACACTCGGTACCGATGTGAGCCCTACCAGGATGCTCATCGAGAGGCCAGTCTGGCTCTGTTTGAGGAGTGGGCCGCACAAAAGGAGACCGAGGGGCTGGATGCCGGCGCGCGGCACATGCTCAGGGACTCGGCCTCGGCCCATCGGGAAGCGCTGACGCATCACCGTGCGCTTGGGCTGGCCGGGCGCGTGGTCCGGGTGGATGGGGCCATCCGGGCCTATACGCTCGGCTATGAGCGCTCCTCCTCTGTCTTCTGCATCCTGCTCGAGGTGGCGGATCGCCGTATTCCGGGGTTGGCCCAGTTCCTATTCCGCGAGTCTTGCCGCGAGGAGGCCGGCCGTGGCTTCGAGTTCATCAACACCATGGACGATTCGGGGATCCCGAGTCTGGCCCGGTCGAAGCAAGCCTACCACCCGGTCCGGATGCTCCCGAACTATATCGCAACGTAGCTCTCAAGACCCATTGCTGCTGGGCACTAGACGCGTGGCACCACGACATGATTGACAACCTGAGACCGAAGTCGTTTCGGGAGTGGCGGATAGGCACGAAGCTGATCGTGTACACCGTTCCGCTCATCGCGGCCATGACCGTGCTTGTGGCCCTGGTCCAGCATGAGCGGAACAGGGGTGCGCTCCAAGAAAAGCTCATCCAGCGGGCGGTGAGCCTTCACATGCAGATCATGGCGGACCGCCAATACTATGCCTCTGTGATCGTCCCTCGTATCGCGGAGCTTGGAGGAACTCTGGGAGAAGATTACAAGCAGGTCCCTGGACGCTTTCCGCTCCCAGCGACCTTTGTGCACGAAGTGTCGAACTTCACCAACAAGCTGAGCGAGGGCTATTCAGTGAGCCTCATCAGCCCTTGGCCGATTAACAAGGCCAAGGGGCCACGAGATCGGTTCCAACAGGAGGCGTTCGCCTTTCTGGAATCGCATCCCACGGGGCAGTTTTTCCGAACCGACACGATGGAAGGCCGGGCCGTCATGCGGGTTCTCATGTCCGACCGCGCCTCGAGCCAGTCTTGCGTCGACTGTCATAATGCGCATCCCCAGAGTCCAAAGCACGATTTTAAAGTCGGTCAGTTGATGGGAGGTCTGGAGATTGTGATGCCGATGGATCAGTATGTGGAGGAGAGGCAGGAGGATCTCTTCATGACCGTGGTGGGCGGGATCGTCCTCTCTGCGTTGCTCGTGGGGATCGTGGTGATTGGAAGCAACCGGACGGTCACCCGCCCGCTGGGCAGGCTGGCCAGCAAGATGCGGATGTTCGCCGAATCGGGCCGGGGCACGTCAATGGAAAGTCTCCCCCCTGACCGCGGCAATGAAGTCACGCAACTCGACCAGGCCTTCCACAGGATGGTCGAGGTGATCGTTCGCGATGAAAAGGAGCTCCGGGACCTGAACGCGTCTCTTGAGCAACGGGTTCTGGAACGGACCGAGGACCTTCGATCGATGGAAGAGCAGTTCCGCCAGGCCCAGAAGATCGAGGCGATCGGTCGGCTCGCTGGAGGGGTCGCCCACGACTTCAATAATTTGATGACGGTCGTCACGGGCTATAGCGAACTCATCCTGACCCGCCTTGGAGTCGACGATCCCTTGCGGAAGGAAATCGAGGAAATTAAGAAGGCGGGCGATCGAGCCACCACGCTCACAGGGCAATTGCTGGCCTTCAGCCGAAAGCAAGTGCTCGAGCCGAAGGTCTTGGACCTCAACGCGGTCGTGGCCAATATCAACGGCATGCTGCGACGACTGCTCGCTGAGGACATCGAGCTGCACACCGTGGTGGCTCCGGTGCTTGGCCGGGTGAAGGCCGATCCCGGGCAGCTCGAGCAGGTCATCATGAATCTGGTCGTCAACGCGCGGGACGCCATGCCCGGTGGAGGCCGCCTGACCATCGAGACCAAGAACGTCGAGCTGGGCAAGGTCTATGCTCAATCACATGTATCGGTCAAGCCCGGTGCGTATGTGATGCTGGCGATCACTGACGCCGGCTCGGGGATGGATGCGACGACGCAGGCCCGGATTTTTGAGCCATTCTTTACCACCAAGGAACCGGGCAAGGGAACGGGATTGGGGCTGTCCACCGTCTACGGAGTGGTCAAGCAAAGTGGCGGCTATATTTGGGTGTACAGCGAGCTGGGGCGGGGCACAACGTTCAAGATTTACCTGCCGCGGGTTGAGGACAAATTGGAAGCCCGGGCTTTGAGCCCTGCTCTGGCGGAGAGACTCCAGGGTTCGGAAACGATCCTGCTGGCTGAAGACGAGGACATGGTACGAGCGCTGGCCCGCAGGATCTTGCTGGCACATGGGTATACAGTTCTGGAGGCGCGAGACGGCACGGAGTGCCTGCAGATTTGCCAGGCGCACACGGGCCCGATCCACCTGCTGATGACCGATGTCGTGATGCCGGGCCTCAGCGGACGGGCTGTCGCCGATCGCGTGGCGCCGCTGCGCCCGGACATGAAGGTGCTCTACCTCTCGGGCTACGCGGACAATGCGGTAGTCCACCACGGCCTCCTGGATACCGGGAGAGCGTTTCTCCAGAAGCCCTTCTCGCCGCGTACCTTAGCCCACAAGGTGCGCGAAGTCCTCGACGCGCCCCCGCTGAAAGCATAGCGAGGCCCACCCGGGAGTCCTGACTTGTGAGGGGCATGAGCGGAGGCTTATAATGTGCCGCGTCAGGTCGGTGCCGCACACGTTGCTCCGGAACGGACGGATGTGCGACCGGAGGAGATCGGGTGAGCCAATCGGCGGGTAGGATGCCGGTGAAAGGGCAAGAGCTGGAGATTGACCGGTTTCGGCTCCGGGAGGAACCGTATTACGCCGAGGTGAACGGCGAGATCGGCCTCTTCACGATCGCCGCGCGCCGGCAGATGCCGGTGATGCTGAAGGGACCGACCGGCTGCGGGAAAACCCGCTTCGTGCAGCACATGGCCTATCGCCTCGGACGCCCGCTCATCACCGTGGCGTGTCATGAGGACCTGACCGCCTCCGATCTCGTCGGGCGGTACCTCCTGAAGGGGGAAGAAACAGTCTGGGTGGACGGGCCGCTTACGCTCGGCGTCAAGCACGGCGCGATCGTCTATCTGGATGAGATCGTCGAAGCGCGAAAAGACACCACCGTCATCATCCATCCGCTGAGCGACGACCGGCGCATCCTGCCGATCGAAAAGAAGGGCCAGGTGATCCAGGCGGTGGACGAGTTCATGCTGGTGATCTCGTACAATCCCGGCTACCAGAGCGTGCTCAAGGACCTCAAGCAAAGCACCAAGCAACGCTTCCTGGCGATGGAGTTCACCTACCCGCCGCAGGACATCGAGGCCCGGGTCATCGAGCATGAAGCGCGCGTCGATAAGGAGACCGCCCAACGCTTGGTCAGGCTGGGGCAGAAGGTTCGGAATCTCCGGAACCACGGCCTGGAAGAGGGAGTCAGCACGCGGCTCCTGATTTACGCCGGCGAGCTGATGGGGCAGGGGGTCGCCCCGGCCCGCGCCTGCGAGGCGGCCGTGACGCGGCCGATCACCGACGATCCGGACATGCAGCGGAGCATCGCGGAACTGGTCAACGCGATCTTTTAGCATGAGGCTAGAGGCTATGGGCTATGGGTAGAACGATCTTCCCTATCGCCTCGCGCCTCCAGCCGGAGACTCGAACAGGGAGTACGATCATGGATTTCATTATCCGTGTGGTCGCCGTTGCCCTTCCAATGGTCTGGCTGGCGGGGTGCAGCTACCTGTTCTACCCCAGAGCCGATGAGTTTCTGGACAAAGCGAAAGGCGCGACCGGCGTGGAAACGATGCTCAATCTGACCTCCATGCTGGAAGCCAGCGCCAAGGCGGCTCGCGGCGGCCAGGGTTATGACGCTCCCCTCAACGATCTCCACAATCAGTTCCATGCGCTGGAGAGTGCCTTCTGCCAGGTGACCAAGGAGCAGGCTTCGACTCCCGCCTACACGAAAGCGGTCGTCATCAATAAGGAGATGTGGGCGATCTTCAGGCAGCTCTGGAAGCACCGCAGCGACCAGCCGGGGCGGGACGTCGCCCTCGATCTCTTCGCGAAGCGGGTGCAGGAGCTCCGGGAGGCGCTCCGGGTGGTGAAGGGCTAACTCCCGTCGCTGCACGCTCCTTCCCTTTCAACCACGGAACGGTCTTCACTCAACCTGGTGCATTCCGTGTGTTCGTTTGCGAACGAGAGGCAGTCTGAGTAGGATGCTCTCATGCGTGTGGTGATTCTCGGAGCCGGTTATGGCGGAATCCGGCTGACGATAGAGCTGGAGCGGCGACTGCATGGTGGCCATTGGAGGGGCCAGGTCGTCCTGGTGGATCAGTTCCCGCTACACCAGCTGGTCACCGAAATGCACCAGGTGGCGGCCGGATCGGTGCTGTCAGACTTCGCCACGATTCCGCTCGCCAAGATCCTGGGCGGGAAACGGGTCGCCTTCCGCCAGGCCACGGTCAACGGGTTCGATCTCCCGCGGCATAAGGTCCGGACGACTCAAGGTGAGCTCATCTACGACGTGCTGGTGGTCGGGTTGGGCGGAGAGGTGGATTATTTCGATGTTCCGACGCCACGCATCCCGGGTCTCCGGCAGCACGCGGTAGGCATCCAGACGATGCAGCAGGCCAATACTGCCCAGGCCCGACTCCAGGAGACGGTCTACCGGTACTCCAAGGAGGCGACCAAAGGCGCCAAGCCGCTGACGGTGGTGATCGGGGGTGGCGGGATGACCGGCGTGGAGATGGCCGGCCAGCTTGCGGATGAGGCGGTCAACTGGTGCAGGGAGTACAGGTTGCCCGCCGGGTCCATTCGGATCCTGCTGATCGAGGCCCAGGAACGGCTCCTGCCCGGGCTGCATCCGCGGATCGCGGAGTATGCGACCTCGGTGCTTCAGAAAAAGGGTGTGACGGTCAGGCTGAAGACGATGATCGCCACCGTAGAACAGGACCGGCTGGTGCTGGCATCAGGGGAAGAAGTCCCGATGAGGATGCTGATCTGGGCCGGCGGGGTGCGGGGGCCATCCGTGCTGGCCGATGCGGGACTCAAGCTGGATCCGAAAGGGCGGATCAGCGTGAACGGGTATCTGCAGGCGGATGGGAACCCGGACGTCTATGCGATCGGCGACTGCGCCTTGGTGCTCCACCCGCAGACCGGCCAGCCATGTCCGCCGTCGGCGCGGCTGGCGGTGAACGAGGCGGTCTGGCTCTCCCGCTACCTGACCCAACAATGGAGCTTCCCGTTTGTTCCGCACACGACCGGCGCCGTGATCTCGCTGGGCCGAGGGGTGGCTGTGGCGGTGATCGGGCGCTTGCGGTTCTTCGGTCGCCTCGCCCATGGGCTTAAGTCGCTGATTACGATGAAATACCTGTATTCCATCGGCGGTCTGCGGCTCCTCTTCTATCAACTCCGGATCGGCATATTGGGGAAAATCTAGCTCGCGTGGTGTCCGGGCATCCGTCAAGCAGCCGCGTGGCCATAGTCGTGGACGGTCCTGAGGGAGCTCTCGTGACCGTCTCCATTCTTCCCCGGGCTGCGCGCACCGAATGTGCCGGCGTGCAGGGGGACGCCCTCAAGTTTCGGGTGGCTGCGCCGCCGGTCGAGGGGGCCGCCAACGAGGCGCTCTGCGCCTTCCTGGCCGAACGGTTTGGAATACCCAGGAGCGCAGTGGCGGTCCGAACGGGACACGGGTCGCGTCGCAAACGGGTGCTGCTCAAAGGCGTCACTGCCCGGCGGCTGTGGGAGGTCTTAACAGGCTGCTGAAAAAGGCCCCCAGCGTCGTTCGCGGTCACTCGAACCCCTCAACGTACCCGAACGGTACGCCTCGGGGTCCTCGCTCCCTGTGGCCTTGCTGGAGACCTTTTTGAGCAGCCTGGGGGTGTTTGTCCCGCCTACAACTCGCGGCGCCGGGCTAGATCAAGAAGCAGGCGGGGAAATCGGCCAGGAGGCACTGCAGCCGGATCGAGATTCGCTCCAGTCTCTTCAGCGCCCCCGACATCGGCGCCGTCAGGTCCAGCGTTCTCAGCCATCGGTCGTCCAGCTTCATCCTGACAAGCGAGAGGGGCGATGTGCCCGGGACCCTCGTGGCCCATTCTGCCGCCAGGGAGACGAAGGGGCGCAAGCTTGCTGCTTCGTCCGCCAGCTCCACACGGGTCGCGTCGAACGGGTACGGCTCCGTGTCCTGGTCCATCTGTGTCACCAAGCTGTGGAACCATCCGACGGTCCACGCCATCCGTTCATAGTGGAGCGTGTCGGGCAAATCGGATGTCTGATGGTAGCGCGGCGTCCGTCCAGCCGAGAGAAACAGGAACGGAACCGAGGCATTCCGGAACGCGTCATAGTCGCTGAACGACACCTGCCCCACGAGCGGAATTTCCTCGATCAGATGCATTCCGATCGGCAGAACCGTGAGGGGTGACGTGACAGGTGACGGGTGACGGGTGACGGGTGAGGTAAAGTCGAGAGCTGATGGCTGATGGCCGGCAGCCATTTTCTCGTCACGCGTCACGCGTAACGCGTCACGGTTGGGTGCTTCCTTCAGCCTCCGGTACAGCCCTGGGCTCTTCTCGGCGCCTGCGGCGAAGATCACGTCACGCATGGGTTCCCAATGCACGCCCCCCATCAGGTCCATAATAATGACCGCCTGCAGGCAGGCGGGACTGCCGATCTCGACCGGGAGATGATCCACGAAAAACTGAGAGCCCATGAGCGGCGTCCGGATGAAGGGCGGCTCTTCGGCATTGAAGGCCATGAACAGCACCGGATGGTTGGGAAGTCGCGGCAGGCGCCGGGCTGTTTCGAGCAGGATGGCGATCGCCGAGGCATTGTCATCGGCGCCCAGGTACCGTCCCCCCAGATGATCATAGTGCGCGCCGATCAGGATCCAGCGGGGAGCGCGACGCGATGTGTCTCCGTCGTTCAGCGCTCGCCGCACCCCGATCAGGTTGTCACCCAACTGGGGGGAGATCTGCTGACCATAGCCGCCCAGCGAGGGCAACGGTTCGAGGTCCGCTTCGCGAAACCGGGCCGCGATGTACTCCGCCGCCATTCGATTGCCGGGAGTTCCCGGTTTGCGGCCCCGGAGCTCCGGGCTGGCCAGGTAGTCCACGTGGGAACGGAGACGCGCGGCGAGGTGGCTGGTGATCGGGAGGGTCTGGGGATCAATCGCGGTGGAAGTAGCCATGGCGCTCAGGTGATCGGCCAGGGGGACCAGCATGAGAAGGGCCGCGGTTCCGACACGGAGCACCCGCTCCCTGCGGTGAAGGAGGAATCCGCTCGCCTCTCCCACTGCTCGCCTCGTGCCCTGTGCCTGCGTCGCTAGTGCCGTTCCAACTCTACCCGGCTAGGGCACGACTTCGGTGTCGATGAGAGCGTGGGAGACGCTCCGTCGTCACCTTTGGCGAGACAAGTTGGAACGGCACTAGTTTACAAGAGCCTACGCCTCCTTTACAATTCGCGGATTCGTAGAAGAGGCAATAGGCGAGAGGCTAGCGGCGATGGGCAATGGGCTACAGGCAAGCTCGTTCTTCCCATAGCCCATAGCCTCTGGCCCATTGCCTTCTCCACCGCCTATCGCCTCTAGCCCCGAGTTCTGGAGACTGATGACAGAGGAAGAAAAATTGATCGCGCGCTTGGCGGGCGCCTTGGGCGGAGCCACGGCCACCGCCCTGGCGGGGGAATTGGTCCGTCTCGGAACCGCCCAGGCAGTCCTTGAGCTGCTCGACGAGCTGCAGGAGGTGTCCCCGAAGGCCACGCAAGGGGCGATCGAAGCCCTGCCGGAGCTGGACCGCCGCTGCGGATTGGCCGAGATAGTCTCCTGGCTGGATCTCGGCGTGGCGCTGGCGGGGTCTTCCGGTGCCGCGGCCTTGAAATATTTTAAAGAAAGCCCACTATTCCTTGGGTCGGTCGAGTCGGTCCCAGCTCGCCGCCAGGTCCTGGCACTGGCGATGGAACTCACCGAGGACGATCCCCAACAT
>JBOHOM010000119.1:0-10895 GCA_050731075.1 Nitrospiraceae bacterium | reverse complement strand
CGTCTATATCGATGAAATCGACAAGATCAGCCGAAAAAGCGACAGCCCATCCATTACCCGCGATGTGTCGGGAGAGGGGGTGCAGCAGGCGCTGCTGAAACTGATCGAAGGGACGGTGGCCAACGTGCCCCCACAGGGTGGTCGCAAGCATCCCCACCAGGAGTTTATCCAGGTGGACACCAGCAATATCCTGTTCATCTGCGGCGGAGCGTTCGTCGGCATCGAAGCCCTCATCGAGCAGCGGCTGAACAAGAAGGCGATGGGATTCGGCGCGGACGTGCGCGGCAGGCACGACACCCGGTTGGGCGAGCTGTTGCCGCATGTTCAGCCGGAGGATCTCCTGAAGTACGGACTGATCCCGGAATTCATCGGACGCCTCCCGGTGGTGGCCACGCTCGAAGAATTGGACGAGAAGGCTCTGATCCGCATTCTGACCGAACCACGGAATGCGCTCACCAAGCAGTATGAGAAGCTGATGTCCTTCGAGAGAGTCAAACTGAAGTTTACCGAGGCTGCGCTGGTGGCGATCGCGCGGAAGGCGTATGGCCAGAAGACCGGCGCCCGCGGGTTGCGGGCGATTCTG
This sequence comes from Nitrospiraceae bacterium, assembly GCA_050731075.1. Taxonomy (GTDB): domain Bacteria; phylum Nitrospirota; class Nitrospiria; order Nitrospirales; family Nitrospiraceae; genus 40CM-3-62-11. The sequence continues at coordinate 10,312 of JBOHOM010000119.1, read as the reverse complement.
GAAGGGGTCATGCTGGAAGTGATGTACGATGTGCCCTCCCAGAAGCAAATCAAGGAGATCGTGATCACCGAAGAGGTGATTCTCGGCGACAGCCCGCCGATCAGGATCTTTGAGCAGGACAAAGAGATAAAAAGCGCGTGAGCGGGACGCGCAGAGCTGGAACGACGCTAGTGGAACGGGGCGGCCAGGCTAATCCCCCCTGCTCGCGCATCGCGCACTTCGGAAAGTGCTCGCTGGACGCGCGCAATAGGGGATCAGCCAGGCCACCCCGTTAACGAGTCCCGCCATGACGAACTCCTCCGCGTCCATCTGCAGCGCTATTGGAGTGGGAGAGGCTAAAGTCAGGACTTTGGTGTAGCCGATCCCTGGATCTGCTGAACGGCCCAGGTGGCCCAGCGGCGGACGGCCGCATCCGCGTCACCGGCCGCCGCCGAGCGGAGCGCCGGCACGACGGTCAGATCGCCAAACTTCCCCAGACGGAACGCCGCCTCACTTCTCACGCCTCCATCCGGATCCTTGAGCAGTCTGTCGCGAATGACCGGCAGGGCGCGGACATCGGCCAGTTCCCCGAGCGCCGCGATCGCGCCTTGTCGGACCCTGGCATCTGGGTCGCTGAGCGCCTGCAGGAGCGCGGGGTAGGCGGACGCCGCCTCCAGCGAAGCCAGCGCCTGGGCGGCGGCTCGTCGGGTCGCCGCGTCAGGCGCCCGCAGAGCTTTCACCAGCAACTCCGCCACGGCCTGCGTTCCGCCCTGAGTCCGGCCGATCTCGCCAAGCGCCTGCACAGCGGCGGACTTCACCGCTTCGGAGGGGTCCGACAGCATCTCCACCAACGCGGTCCCCGCCTGGTCGACCGCCTTCTCTCCGAGATTGCCCAGCGCCCAGGCGCTGTATTCGCGAACGAGTGGATCGGGATCGCCGAGCCTCTCAACCAGGGACGCAGTCGCCTGGGGGCGGGCGATCTTGCCCAAGGAGAGCGCGGCCGTTCTCCGCACGTCGGGGTTGGGATCGTTGAGCGATGCGATCAGGTGTGAAACGACGACGTCCGGTGCGGCCGGAGGCGGACTTGCGTCACATCCTTCGAGGAGACAGAAGGCCAGGAGGGAGAGAAGACGGCCTGCGACGTGTGGGCTAGGCACCCGTTTTCTTCGGCGGTTCTTCTTCCACAGGGGGCATCTGCTTGGCGGACTCCACGGTCTGTTCGATTTCCTTCTGTGCGGCGTCGATCTCAGCCTGGATCGTGCGCATCTCAGGATCAATCGCGCCCCGCACGTCCGAGACAGCCTGGCGGAAGGTGCGCAGCGCGTCTCCGACGCCCTCGCCGAGGCTTTGCATGTCCTGTGGGGAAGGCGTCGCGCTGTGACCGGTCTTGGCCTTCAGGGCAGCTTGCTGGGCTTGGACCCTGGCCACCGCATCTTTGTTCACCACGGCTGACGGCCGCTTCGGGACCGGTTTGGCCTGGGCGGAAGGAGGGAGTTGTGGGTAGACGCCTCGAGCCGGCGGAGGGAGATGGGCGATCCGCTCCTCCATACTCAGCGAGTCCGTTTTTTGGCCCGCGGCGGGTGTCTGTTGCTGTTGCGGGGCCTTCGGGCGGGGCGGCTCATACTTCTGTGGTCCGGCGGCCGCCATGAGCGCCGCAGTGGTGCCCGGGGTGAGTTCGGGGCCGGGCTGATACGGGGCCGTGGGGTGGGCCACCGCCTGCGCCGGTGTGCCCTGGGGCTGGGCCACGACTTTCGCATCTTCGATCGGCGGTTGCGAGGCAGCAGCGGCCTCTGGCGCCTCATGCACCTCTTTCTTGAAGCCCTTCAAAGCCTTGCCCAGGCCTTCTCCTATCTGCGGCAGCCGGCCGGCCCCGAAAATAATCAGGACGATGACCAGGATGATGATCAGCTCCGAAATGCCGAGCGTGCCGAACATGCGATAAAACCTCCAGGACGCGGGTTGCCGGCCAATGCGTTCTTACTCTGCGGCAAACTCCACGCCGGTGTCAAGAGAAGGCGATGGGCTATAGGCGCCAGGCTAGTTCGTTCATCCCATCGCCCATAGCCTCTAGCCCATTGCCCATAGCCTCTAGCCCATTGCCTATAGCCTACCCATTCAAGATGGCGACGATTTCTGTCTGGAGGGGTTGGCCGAACACCATGGCTTCGCGATCCGACAGGTACACATCCAGCTCGCTGCGGATGCCGAACTGGCCGGGCAGGTAGATGCCGGGTTCGATGGAAAAGCAGGTGCGCGGCATCAGGCGCCGGCTGTCCTGGGTTTCCAGGCTATCAATGTTGGCGCCATTACCGTGGACTTCCTCGCCGATCGAGTGGCCGGTGCGATGGAGGAACCGGTCTCCGTAACCGGCGTCTTTGATCACCTTCCGGCAGACCTCATCGACTTCCCAGCCACAGGGAAGGTCGCCGGCCGTGATGCGGCTTCGGACGAAATTGAGCGCGGCGTCGCGCGCGTTCCGGACGATGCTGAACACCTCGCGCTGTTTCGGCGGGACGTCCTTCCCCACGTAACCGGTCCAGGTGATGTCGGCGTAGACGCTCCCGGCCGTCGGCTTCTTGGCCCACAGGTCAATCAGGACGAGGTCGCCCCTCCCGATTCGGGCGGATCCCTTGGCGGGCGGGCCATAGTGCGGATCGGCGCTGTGGGCGTTGACGGCGGCAATCGGCGGCGTGGCCGTCGTGAGGCCTTGCGCGGTGATGCGCGCAAGGATGAGTTGCTGGAGGCCGTGCTCCGTCAGCGGCTTCCGTGTGGCGACCATGGCGGCAATGTGCGTGAAGGCTTCGTCCACGATGCGGCGGAGCCTCGCGGCGGCGTATTTGTGAGAGGCGAGTTGGCGATCGGTCCAGACCGCTTCGAAGCGCTGGACGAGGTCGGCGGACGTGGCCACCTCGACGCCGTAGCTGCGGATCAGGTCGATCGTGCCCGCGTCGACGCGGGCAATGTACGGGATGGCGTTCATCGGCGAATATTGCATGACGATCCGTTTCATACCCTGCACGATGCGTTTGAGATGAGCGCGCTGCTCGTCCCAGGAGACGTACCACATGGTGTCGCCGGGCAGTTCGTCGAGGAGATGGGGCTCGATACGGTGGAGCAATTTGACCGGTGTTCCCTCTGAGGGAATCCAGTAGTACCAGCGGCGGGTGACGTGTCGGGTCGGATCGAGGCGGAGCACGCGGTACGCCAGGGGATCGCTGCCGCGAAAATCATAGAAGAGCCAGCCGTCCAGGCCGGGAGTCTCGCGGAGAGCCTGTTGGATCTCGGCGAGGCGCTGGTGCGGAGCCGCTGACTCAGCCATGGTAGCGGCCATCTTAGCCCCCGGCGTCGGAGAGCGTCAATGCTTCGCCCGCATGCGGCGGGGCCTTGGAGTGCCTGGTCGTGATGGCCCAGCGGCGTGCTACAATGCGCGGGAGTTCAGCCCAGCATGTCACCGGTGTCGACCCCACAACTGCCGCCCTATCGGATCACCCTCTTCTACGGACCGGAGCCGGTCGCGGGTCATCCCTCGCGAGTCAGCTGCGTCTTCAACGTCAAGAAGCGGAGCTGGAAAGCCGGGGTCCAGGTGGTGATCGAGCTGGATGAACGACAGCTCGCGCATGCCCGCCGGGTGAGCGGCTTTGAGGTCTGGCTGCAGGAGGTGCTGACTGCGGTCCCGGAGGCCGACCGCGCAGGCTACGAAGGCCGCGCAGGCGACCTGTTCGTGCAGGGCGTATGCGCGCTCAAGCTCGCTCTCGCGATCGAAGCCGGTATCCGACAGGAGAACCAGAGCATTCGGGCCGAGGCCCTGGCCCGCGAGCTGGCCGACGAGGTCTTGGAGCAGGCCAAGCGGCTCAAATCGCAGGTCCTCGCTGAGCTCGATCTCGCAGCCGGCTGATGCCCTCATGCGTGAGGCGCCACGGGGGTCGGGATCACGTTCTCCTTCCGAGCGAGGAAGGGGTTTGCATCCGGCACAGGATTTATGATAACGAAGGTCACGCATGTCCCGGCCGCGCAGTCGCGGCATGGCGGCATGAGCTGGCTACGACGACTCAAGATAAAGGAGGGCACGCCCTTGCACACGATGCCAACAGACCCGTTGATCGAGCAGCATACCTGCCGTCACCCTGGATGGAAGAAAACGGTGGCGGTGGCGCTGGTCCTGACCTTCCTGCAGCTGACCGTCATCCCGCCCGGCTGGGCCCAGCAGCAGGACGAAGACGCGACTGAGAGCACTGCGTCCCAGTTTGGTCTCGGCGTCTCCAGCTTTTTCCTGACGATTCCGTACGGTGCGGTCAAGTTTGTCTACGCCACGATGGGCGGGATCATCGGCGGGTTCACGTACGCCTTGACCGGCGGCAATGAAGGGGCGGCGAAGGCGGTCTGGGACACCAGCCTGCGGGGCACGTATGTGATCACGCCCGACCATCTCAAGGGCGACAGGGCGGTGCGCTTCTTGGGGGTCCCGGGGGAAAGCGAGGGGTCTGCCACTTCTACGGAACCAGTGCCGTCGATGCCCGAGCCGGCCAAAAAATGAAGCCCGTCATCGGGGTGACCCCGGACTTCAATGCCGGTGACCGTGAGGATATGGGAGGTCGAGAGCCCACCTACTTCTTGCGGGCCCGGTATGCTCGTGCGATCGAAGACCTCGGCGGAGTCCCCCTGATCCTGCCACTGGCGGCCGACCAACGGCTGCGACGCCAGTTGCTGAAGGGGCTGGATGGGCTCCTGCTCACCGGCAGCGGGCCGGATCTCCCGCCGAGTTTGTACGGGGAGCGGCGGCGGTACCGCTACAAGCTGATGAGCCGCCCGCGCTACGAATTCGAGCTGGCGATGGCGCGCCTGGCCGCGGCCGAGGGTCTGCCCATGCTCGGCATCTGCGGCGGCATGCAGGCGATCAACGTCGCGCTCGGTGGAAGCCTGGTGCAGGACATCGCGTCGCAACGTGCCGCGGCGCTCCCGCATCGGGCGTCCGGTCCCGCCACCCGCCTCTCGCACCCGGTCCGGGTCGCCCCGCGCAGCCTGCTGCGGCGGATCGTGCGGCATGCGCAGATCCGCGTCAACAGCTCCCACCATCAGTCGGTCAACCGAATCGCTCCCTCGCTGGCGGTGAGCGCAGTCGCCCCCGATGGCATCGTCGAGGCCATCGAGGCGCCTCAACATCCGTTTCTGCTGGGCGTTCAGTGGCATCCGGAGTTTCTGTACGAGCGCGACCGGGTCCATCGACGGCTGTTTCTGGCCTTCCTCAAGGCCGCCCGGGGATGATTCCGGCGAGCCCGGCAGGCAAGCCGCGAAAGGCAAGAGTTTTTGACAATCCGAACGAGCTGGCGGATGATGGTGCTGACTGACGGGCAGACCTCGGCAAACGGAGCCTGAGTGTCCAATCCCCTCTTTCGGACCAAGTCCATCGAACAGATCCTCGCCGCCAGCGATCACCCCGAACATCGCCTCAAGAAGACCCTCACCGTGTGGGACCTTGTCGCCATCGGGATCGGGGGCATCATCGGCACGGGGATATTCGTGCTGGTCGGGACCGCCGTCCTCGGGGATGCCCATCGCCCCGGCGCCGGGCCTGGGATCGTGCTCTCGTTCATCCTCTCGGGTGTCACCTGTGCCCTGGCGGCGCTGTGCTACGCGGAATTCTCGGCCATGATCCCCGTAGCCGGCAGCGCCTACACCTATTCCTATGCCACGCTCGGGGAGTTTCTGGCTTGGATTACCGGCTGGAACCTCATCCTGGAATATGGGGTCGCCTGCGTGGCGGTGTCGATCGGATGGTCCGGCTACTTCAACAACATCCTGAAGACCCTGGGCCTCGAGTTGCCGGTGTGGGCGACCCACGCGCCGGGTTCGGCTGCCGGAGGGGTCGTCAACCTGCCGGCCGCGATCATCGTGTTACTGGTCACGGTTGTGCTGGTGATCGGTGTGAAGGAGAGCGCACGCACGACCGGGGTGATCGTGGTCATCAAGGTCGCGGCCATCCTCTTTTTCATCGCCGTAGGGAGCTTCTCTGTGGAGCCTGCCAACTGGGCGCCGTTCATGCCGTACGGGTTCCAGGGCGTCGGGGCCGCCGCGGCGATCGTGTTCTTCGCCTATATCGGCTTCGACGCGGTGTCCACCACGGCCGAAGAAGCCCGGAACCCGCAGCGAGACGTCCCGATCGGCATCCTTGCGTCGCTAGGCCTCTGCACCGTGCTCTACGTCCTCGTGTCTGCGGTGTTGACCGGCATGGTCCCTTACACGAAGGTCGACGTCCACGCCCCGGTGGCCGAGGCGCTCCGGAGCGTGGGGTTCCGGTGGGGCGCGGCCATCGTCGCGACCGGCGCGCTGGCCGGCATTACGAGCGTGTTGTTCGTGATGATGCTCGGGCAGATCCGGGTGTTCTTCGCGATGTCGCGAGACGGCCTGCTGGGTCCCTGGCTCTCCAAGGTGCATCCGCGATTCAGGACGCCCCATCATGCCACCATATTGACGGGAGTGGGAGTCGCGGTGTTGGCGGCGCTCATCCCGATCGGCGAAGCGGCGGACATGACGAACATCGGCACGCTGTTCGCCTTTGCGTTGGTCTGCGCCGGTGTGCTGGTGCTCCGTCGGACCCGACCCAACCATCCCCGACCGTTCCGCATTCGGTTCATGCCCTGGGTCCCAGTCCTCGGGATGGCAGCCTGCCTGGGGCTCATGGCATTCCTGCCGACCGTCACCTGGTTCCGGTTCGTGATTTGGTCCATCATCGGGGTGGCGGTGTACTTCGGCTACAGCATGCGGCACAGTAAGCTGGCCGTCACACGGGAGAAGCCGTGAGTGCTGGGTCATGGGTGTGTAACTGAACGCTGCACGCTCACGACTGAAAACTCAGGCTGGCTCCGCGCTGGGGGGGACTGATTCGGCGGCGGGCGCAGCGGCGGCTGGGGTCTCCGGAGCGGGGCCGGGTTCCGCTGCCGGCTTCGGAATTACGGCAGGCTTGGCCTCAGGCGAAGGCGGCTCCGGCGGTGGGGCGGCGGCTGGTTTCGGCGGTGGAGCGGCCGGTTTGGGTGGCGCGGGCTTCTCCGGTTTGATCCCTCCCTCCCAGGACGGGCCCGTGTACATATCGGGCGATAAGCCGCGGGCCTTCCATTTCTCCTCGAAGTCGGCCGCGGCGCGGTTGGGGGTATCGCCCTCGCCCACGACCTCCTTCCACGGGTAGACCTTCGGGCCAATTCGGCAGATGTTCGCGCTGCGGGACAGGTAGAGCGAGATCGGGTTGCCGCGATAGGGCCCCAGGAAGATATGAAGCGCGCCGACGTATTCCATCAGGTTAGCCATCTTACTTCTGTGACGTGTGATGATGCCATACCTGGAGCGCAGGGGGCAAGGGAGGAGAAGGTGCCTCGGGTGACGAAAGCCGGATGATTCGGGTAACGAAGGGCGGACCGGGCGGCTTGGTTCATCCCCTGTGCTCGCAGAACGTGACGAGTTGGAGGGGCGCCCATGTCGGTCCTGTGCTCCCGGAGCGCGCGGCCTCAGAAGGGATGGCGCGGAGCGACCAGCGAATTCCCGTGCTCGCGCATCGCGCACTTCGGAAAGTGCCGGGTACCTGTTGCTCTTCGACGTGCAACGGGTGATGACGCGCGCAATAGGAATCCCCTGGTCGCCCCGCTTGAAAAAGAGGACAGCCGGGGGAAGAAGTGTTCGCTCGACGGGCGCAGTGGGGGATCAACCAAGCTGCCCGCTCATCCCTTCCACCCGAAGGCACCATGGAAAAAAATAGGAGATGGAGAGCCCTGCCCCTCCGGCGCAGTACGATCCCGACTGCGTTACCTCCGCATCCATTTCCCGATTTTCTGATTCCCTGCTACACTTTTTGGGTCAGAGAAAAAGGGATAGGTGGTTTTCCAATGCCGTACACGATCGCGGCCAGACGGTCCTTCCAGGTCTATCAGTCGGTCTCGCGGTGGGGAGGCGGCGCATGAGCAGGTGGATCCGCATCTTCCTTGTCCTGGCCGGCCTGCTGGTAGGCGTCTGGTTCCTGCAAGGGGGCACCATCGTGCGCTGGGTGATCGAGCGCACCGGGAGCAGTCTGGTCGGAGCCAAGGTGGAGATAGACAAAGCCGATGTGGGTCTCATCCCCACGAACCTGACGCTGACGCATGTCCAGGTCACCAACCCGGATGACCCCATGACGAACGCGGTGGAAGTCTCGCGCCTCGCCATGAGGCTGGATGGCGGGAGCCTGCTTCGCGGGAAAGTGATCGTGGAGGAAATGAACGCGGACGGGGTCCGGCTCAATACGCCACGCCCAACATCGGGAGGCATCGCCGATCGAGGTGCCAACCCCGCTGCCGAGTCCAAGGCGGGCACGGGTGAGCCGGACAAGCTTCGGGATCTGTCGCTGGACCCAAAAGATATCCTGGCGAAGGAGGACCTGCCGTCGCTCAAGCTGGTTGAATCGCTCCGGCCCGATATTGAGGCCGAGAGGGAGCGTTGGCAGAAGCGGGTATCAGAGCTACCGGACAAGGCGAGACTCCTGGAGCACAGGCGACAGCTGACGAGCCTGAGATCCGTGAACCAAAACAGCGATGCCGGCGTTCTGGGTGCCATGGTCGAGCTGGCGGCGCTCCGGCAAGAGGTGGCGCGCGAAGTCGAGCCGCTGAACGACGCGAGAAAGGACCTGGAGCGCGAGTTTGCCGCCCTGCGAAAGCGCGTCAACGTGGCGCAGAAGGCTGTGCGGGAGGATGTGCGTCGTCTGACGGAGAAATACACGTTCTCGGGCCCGGCCAAACTGTCGACCGCGATCCTGAGTCGAAAAGTCGGGGGGTGGGCCGCGGCGGGGCTGCGCTGGCACGGGAGGCTCGAGCCGTTGTGGACGAAGCCCTCCGGGCCTAACGTCCTCATCCGACTTGCGCATGTGTCGGTGAAACTATCGGTCGGCACGATCACCGGGAACTTGCAGAACATCGCGGCCGACCAGGCTACCCTCGGGTCCCCGATGACCTTTGCCTTCGCCGGCGGAAACCTGGCGGGACTCCATGCGCTCAAACTTGAAGGCGCGATGAATCGAGTGGACCCATCGAAGCCGACCGACGAGGCGACGCTCCGGATCAGCGGATACCGCCTGGAGGGCATCCCCTTGGACGATCAGGCGGGGCTCGGGCTCGAGCTCAAGCAGGCGATCGCCGACATAGACGTCAAGGCCAAGCTCAGCGGCCAGACGCTCTCAGCCACCCTGTCGTCCCACCTCCGGTCAGTCCGGATTGCGACCGGGTTGAAACGAGGGTCCAATGCGCTGGTCGCGGCCATCGCCTCGGCGTTCTCGGAGATCGAGAACCTTCGCGTCGTCGCCGACATGGCGGGCACGCGGGAGCGGTATGACCTGAAGGTCCGTTCGGACCTGGCCCAGGTGCTTCAGGGCGCGGCCGGCAAGCAAGTTCTGGCCAAGACGGAGCGGTTCAAGGCCCAGCTCCAGGCCGCGATCATGACCGAGGTGAAGGGTCCGCTGGTGGAGATGACGGCGGAATTCGGAAAAGTGGAGGCGCTCCACAGAGAGCTGATGGGCCGCCTAAAGTTGGGGCAGGACATTATCAAGCTGAGTGCCTCGCTCGGGCCCAAACGGCGGTACTAAAGCGGCTGGGCTGACGGAGGCCGGGTGATTCGGGTGACGAAGGGCGGGAAGGAGCGGGGCGGCCAGGCTAATCCCCCGTGCTCGCGCGTCGCGCACACAAGAATGCGGGGCGGGGCGGCAGGGCTGCCCTTTGTGCTCGCGCACCGCGCACTCAAGATCTATTGGTTCCGGGCCTAGGCGGATGGAGTGCTCGGTGGACGCGCGCAGTGAAGGCCAGCCCAGCCGCCCGCCCCGCTAAGAAAATAAGGTGGATGGTGTGCCGGGTACCCGTTGCGTTTCAGATTGCAACGGGTGATGACGCGCGCAATAGGGGATCAGCCAGGCCACCCCTTTAAACAACCTCGCCGTGGCAGCATCCTCAGGGCTTATCCCTTCCACCCGAACGCACTATTCTCTCGAAGAACCGGACGAGATACGCTTCACGCTTGCGCGCCGGAGGGCTTCAGCGCGCAGGCACGAGCTGCGAAACTGCTTGTGGCGGGCTAGGAGGTTGGAGGGGCCTGGCCCGGCTTCTGGCAACGGAGAACAAACACCGCAATGATCAGAACCATAATGACCGCCACGTTCAACGCCACATCCCAGATATAGCGGTCGAATAAGTCTTTCGTGACTTCAGGCAGGTGAGACAGCTCCGCGCTGGCGGTCAGGATCCGTCTGGTGCAGGCGATGATGCCGACGGCCAGGTAGGGTTCAACGGTGAGGACCTCGGTCTGGAGAAAGCGGAGGACCGTTCGGAAC
>JBOHOM010000118.1:0-5016 GCA_050731075.1 Nitrospiraceae bacterium | reverse complement strand
GGGCATAGGCCACTTCCCGGATCTGCTCCAACCCCACAGCATCCAGCAGACGCCGCCAGCGCGCATGGTCGGACCCGTTCGGCCCCAGTTCGCCGTCCAGCCACAGCTCCCACTGGGTGGCAAAATGTTCTTCGAACCGGAGACCGTCGTCGTCCGTTTCAAAGGCCGGGTCCACTCCGCTTTCGAGAGGATAGAGCCGCAGCAGGTGCGCGGCGAAGCTGTGCAGCGTGCCGATCTGCGCCTTCTCCAGATCGCCCAGCGCTCTCCTCGCCCTCCTGTCAATCTCGTCGGAGGACAGTCCGTACCGTTCCCGCAAGTCCTCCACCCGGACCGCACCGGGATCGGCCGACGCCCGCTCCTGCTCCGTCGCGAGCAGCGCTTTGAGCCGCCCGCGCAGCCGGACCTTCATCTCGGTCGCCGCCTTGTTCGTGAACGTGAGCGCCACGATGCGCGTGATCTCGGCGGGGTTGGGCTCCCGCATCAGGAGGTGGACCAGCCGATTCACCAGCAGCGTGGTCTTGCCGGTGCCGGCGCCGGCGACCACCACGACGTTGCGGTCGAAGGTGGTTTCTGCGAGACGGCGGGCCTCTTCATCCGGTATGGCCATCTCTTCACCCCTCACATTTCACCTTTGCCGTCTTCCGTCTCGCGTCTCACCGGATTGACCGGGACAGGCACCCCCCTTAGCCAAGGCGACGGGGGGAGCCAGTCCCCTCACTCCTCACGTCTGACTCACCTTCTGCTTGCGAAGCTGCCGGAGCCGCCGGGCTGGAGCTGAGCTGTGCGCCCGCCACCAGGTCGGCCCGTGATAGCGGCGGCAGGCAGCGGTAAACTCGCAATGGTCGCAATAGCCGTCCGGCAGGATGAAATACTCCCCCGCCTCTAGTCCTTCCAGGAGCGTCTGCACGGTCCGCTTGAGCTTCTGCCCGGTCTCGCCTTGCCACGAGGACGCCTCGAAGCGCGTGCGGGTGACCACCGGTTCCCAGTGGGGCGCAAGAAACACAAACTCCACCCGCTCGGGCAGGGCGCCGTCTGAACGGGACTCGATCGAGTCTCCCCCTCGCCCGGTCATCGTCATCAACGCATAGAGTGGGGGCTGCAACCGAAAGCCTCGAACGGCCGAGAGCACTAAATTCTTGTCGTCATCCTTCATCTTGCTTCCCTGGCGGTACTTGTAATCCACGAGCCGGAACGCGGGCGGTGTCTCCCGGCGATCCACCCGGTCCAGCCGGCCGCGCACTTTGAGCGTCTTCCATTCCGGGCGGTCCAGCACGTTCAGCGTGCCCTCTGCTTCCAGCTCAAACCCGATCGGACGAAAGTCGCTCGCGCGGCAGTCCTGCTGATCCTCTTCCACCACCGCCATCACCAGCTCGAGGATCGAGTCCTGCGCCAACTGCCAGGTCAGCGCGTAGCCGGTGCCGTGGTCGGACTCGTAGGCGGCAAAGACCTCCCCGGCAGCGGACCTCACATGGTCCTTGACCGACGCGGGCGGCAGCTCGCGCTGCGGCCAGCCGGCGGCAACCAGCCGCTGGTAGCACGACCGCAGCACGGCATGGCAGAGCTCGCCCAGCGCCTGCGCCGGAAGCTCGCCCATGGCCGGCTGCCTCACCGGTTCAAGGCGGAGCACCTGCGCGGAAAAATACTGGAACGGGCAGCGCGCGTACTGCTCCATCGGCGTCGGCGCCAGGCCCTTCGCGGCGAGCGCCTCCCAACGGCGGTCCAACCGACCCACAAGACCGTCATGAGGGCCGAGATCGCGCGTCTCCCCTTCCAGCAGCCGCAACGCGTCCATTCCATGGCGAAAGAGCCGGGCTTCGCCGCCGGCCGCTTCCAGCAACGCAGACGGATCCTGGTCCTGGAGAATCAGTCCCAGCGCCAGCTCCTCGCGAGTCAACAGCGGTCTCGCAAACAGCGGCAGGCTCAACCGGTCGGAGAGCCGGCGGGGTAGACGGAGCTCCGGCTCCCGCGGCCGGTCCGATCCGACTCGCTGGACCTCATCCAGATAGGCGGATACGGCCAGCGACCGTCCCTCGGCGTCCGCCCGCTGGTACAGCAGGTACAGCCGCTGCCGGGCCGCCTGCTGCAGGAGCGCGAACAACAGGCGCTCCTCGTCGTAGCCGGCCAGCTTCTCATCAAGCTTGTAGCCCAGCGTCGCGTCCAGCACCCGCCGGTGCCGGTCGCGCAGAAACGCGTCCTCGCGGATAAACCGCGGGAATATTTTCTCGTTGAGCCCCAGCAGGAACAGGGCGCGGAACGGCACGCCCCGCGCGGCCATGGCATCGAGCACCTGCACGCCGGCATGAGAAGAAGGCTCGATTGGCAGCCGGGCCCGCTCCATCGCTTGCGCGAAGGTGCGCGCCCACTCATCCCAGCTGACCGGTTCGCCGAGACGCTCAAGCTGGCGAAGCTGCGCAAACACGCCGCGAATCGCCGCGCCGAGCGCAGTCAGCCGGTCCGAGGTCGCTTCCTCTTCGCTCGAATCAGCGGCGAGGCCCGGGATCGCCAGGTGTCCGGCGGCCAGCGTGAGAAAGGCCTCGGTCAGGTCGGCCATACTTCCCTGCGCCGGCAGAGCCCGGCAGTCCTGGATCAACTGCGAGACCAGGCGCCAGAGCAAGCGCAGTTGTGTCACCTCAATCCGGACCCGCCCTGCCCCTTCTTCGATCCGGTCGTCGTCCTGGTCCATCCCTTGCCCTTGCCCCTGCGCTTGCCCTTCCCATTGCCCTTCCTCTTGCCCTTGCCCGACCCAGATCTCGACCTGCCCGGCCGAGGCCAGCCGGCGCCACTCCTCTTCGCCCCGGGTAATGCCGAGCGAGCCCACGGCAAGATGCCAGAGATCCGGCCGCGGCTCGATGCCCGCCGTCTCGTTCCCATTCGCGCGATAGAACGGAGACGTGAGCACATCCAGCACCGGCGCCCGGTAGAACCCGGTGAGCGGCAACCGGGCCAGTTGCAGCAGCGCCTTGGCGGCCGGCTCCTGCAGGATGGGCGAGGCCGCCGTTGAGATAAAGGGAATCCGGTGCTGGTCAAAGGTCCGGCGCAACACGGCCAGATACGGCTCCAGCGTCCGGGCGACGACGCCGATCTCATCGAGACGGTAGTGATTGGTCTCGACCAGCGTCAGGATTTCCTTGCAGACCAGCGTCAACTCGTCGTCCGGCCCGACGGCGTTCATGATCCGCAGCTGAGGCGGCTCGCCGGGTCGTCGTGTCGAGGCGGATTCAGCCGCCGAGGCGTGGACGACCGCCTCGGATACCGGCGCCAGAGCGCCGAGATGGCGTGCGAAAAACCGGCGCGCGAACTCAAATGCCGGCCCGTCCGCGAGCGGGAAGTAGAGGCTGGCCGGCGCGCAGGCGGCGACCGACTCAAACAGCGAGAGCTGCACCTGGGTGAGATCATAGAACCCGTAGTAGCAGATCCGCCGGAGGCGGGACAGAAACCGGGAGGAGGACGCCCAGGGAATCACACCCGAGGCCAGATCGTCCGCCGACCCGACGTTGAGCGCCCGGCCGGCTTCACGCACGGCCGCGTAGAGCGTGAACAGCGCCTGGAGCTTGGGGACTTCCTCGCGCTCAAACAGCCCCTCGGCGACGCCGCGCAACGCGACCATCGGATCAACGGCCGCCTCCTTGAGGTCCCGCACCGTCGCCCACAACGCCGGCCAAGCGCCCGGCGGAAGATTCGACAACTCAAGCCCGGCGAGGCCCGGCAGTCCGCGGCGGGCGATGGAGCTGAGGAGTTGCTCGAAAAACAGGTCTTGCGCCATCTCAAGGCGCAGGTGAGGTGCATCCGCGCCGCGCAGCGCGTGCTGCTCGTCCGAGAGATGCAGCGCAAGCTCGTGAAACGTGAGGACGTGCACGTCGAGCAACGCGAGCTGCTGCTCGATGCACAGGAGCCATTTCAGACGGCGACGGAGCGGCTCGGAGGGAACGATGACGGCGAGGGGCGCGAACGGATCGACGGCTTTGACCTGCCGGACTTCCTCAACCAGGGCGAGTTCTAAGTCTGGGTGGAACGGACCGGTGACAATGCGCAACATGACTCGCGCAGGCGAGAGGCTATGGGCAATAGGCTATAGGCAAGAGAACACCTTCTTCCACCTATAGCCCATCGCCTATGACCTATAGCCTGGCTTCCTAGCCCGTTTCCGGTCCCATATTTTCCCCGTTGCAGTCCTGGCACGCCCAGTCACCGTCTACCCAGGACATGGGGTCGCCGCAGAAGGGACAGTCGGGAGGCGGTCCGGTCTGGAGCGGGATCAACGGAGGCAGCTCGTCCTGGAATTCTTCCTCGCTCATTCGAGGTTCCTGCCTGGGTTTCTCCTCCGTGCCAGGGCTCGACTCAGGTCGGGGTCGGCGCAAGCGCTTTTTCGGCGCTCTGGCGGCTGGGCACGCCGATGAAGGTCAGGCGGCCGTTGATGATCGTCGCGGGCACGGCCCGAATCGAATGCCGCTCGGCCAGCTCCTGTCCGTCCGGCGAATTGATATCCACTTCCCGATAGCTGAAGCTGTACTTCACCCGCAGTTCCTTGAACAGACTCTTGGCCGCGGGACAGGCGCCGCAGGTGGGGGAATAGAGCAAGGTGACGTTCGGCATCGCGAGACCTCGGACCAGCTTTAGGTTGAGGTTAAGGTCAAGGTTAAGTAAAGCTTCTCCTTCCAACTCAGCCTCAGCCTTAGCCTCAACCTTCTTCGAAGTCTGGGACATCTTACCATCGCCCGGAAAGGACTCGCAAGACCGGCACAACGCCGAGATGGCCGGGGGCAGTCCCTCAGCCTTTCGCTACTGCGATGCGGTCGATGTCGGTCCGCCGACCGATCCCGCACCTGCCACGGGAGGGGCTGCATCGGCCTGCTCGGCTGGCGGCTCGGGCTGCCAGATGTACTCAGGCAGGAGCATCGGTTGGTACTGCGGTGGAAGAGGGAGAGGGAAGGTCAGGACTTCATAGGCGCCTGCGATCGTCCGCGCGATGACCATCCCAAGCCCGTCGATCGGCCCTCGGAGCGCCCCGGTCACCCA
>JBOHOM010000117.1:0-9743 GCA_050731075.1 Nitrospiraceae bacterium | reverse complement strand
GCGAAGCAGGGGCCGGAACCGCAGAAGGGGATCTACCCGAGGCACTTCGGGCTGGTGTTCACATCGGAGGAGGACTGGCAGGCGCTGGCGGATCGGGCCAAGGCCAAAGGCCTCAAGTTCTACCAGCACCCTCGCCGCCGCTTCCTCGGCACAAGGATCGAGCACGCGACGTTCTTCCTGGAAGACCCCTCTCGCAACCTCCTCGAGTTCAAGCACTACAAGCACGATACCGCCATTTTCGGGGAGCGGGAGCTTGCGGAGGTGGGCGATCTGGAGGAGGACGAGTGATCAGGCGGGCGAAGAGAGTTTCAGCCCTGCGATGGCAGCCACGATCGTCAGGATGCACAGGATCCTGACCAGATCGCGGGATTCCTCGAACAGGATCATCCCCATGACGGCCGTGCCGGCCGCGCCGATTCCTGTCCACACCGCATAACCGGTTCCCACAGGGATACTCTTCAGCGATTCAGCCAAGCACAGGAAGCTCACGATCATGGCCGTCACCGTCCCGGCGCTCGGCCACAATCGCGTAAACCCTTCGGTGTATTTCAGCCCGATCGCCCAGGCGATCTCAAACAGTCCCGCAATGACCAGATACATCCAGGCCATGGAACCTCCTTTTCCAGAACGTATATCGTGAAGCGTGAAGCGTATCTCGCGAGATTCATCATGACCGACGAGATACGAGATGCGAGATACGAGCGACGCAGCACGGGGGAAGCGTCAGGTCCTACCGAACCTGCCCCGTGTCGTCCGCCGAGGCCCTGTTCTCTTTCTCCATCCAGTACAGGATCCACTCCTGCCGCTTCGACAGGTACGGCGTAATCAGCAGCGGGTCATTTTGCCGGGGAGCCGGCAGGATCGCGGCGAGAAGCGCCGCCTCCTCGGTGGTCAATTCCATGGCGGATTTCCCGAAGTGATGGCGCGCCGCCGCTTCCACGCCGTAGACGTCCTGTCCCCACTCCACCACGTTCAGATAGATTTCCAGGATGCGTGGTTTGCTGAGGCGATACTCCAGGGCGAAGGTGATCATCGCCTCGTTGATCTTCCGAAGCAGGGTTTTGTCAGACGAAAGATACAGGTTCTTCGCCAGTTGTTGCGTGATGGTACTCCCGCCCCGCTCCAGCTTCCCCTGCTCGACATTGCGCACGGCCGCATCTCTGATGCCCTCCCAGTCAAACCCCGAATGAGAGTAAAACGAGGCATCCTCGGCCATGATGACCGCCTGCTGTACGTGAGGCGAGATGCGGGAGAGCGGCACCCAGGACCGCTGTGGGGCGAAGGATCGGCCCTGCTCCCGCGCTTCGGCGGCCCGGGCCTGGATCAGCGCGGTGGTGGATGGGTTGGTCCGCCGGAGACGAGACACGTCGGGGACCGTGGCCAGCCCGTAAAACGCGAGGGCGGCCAGACAGGCGCCTATGATGAGCAGCAGGCTGGCGGCCGGACGATTGAGCGCGCGGCGCGCATTTGACTTCACCCTGGCGCGATGGGTATGTAGAAGGCGCATAGCAAAAGTCTTTTGACGAGCGGAGAATGCCCGTAGCCGGAAGCTTCTCTTCTTTAGCGGCGGAATCACGGCCATGAAGATCGTGTCGGCTGAGTTTATCAGAAGTTGCGACGGGCCGGAGCAGTTTCCCCGCGACGACCTCCCTGAAGTGGCCTTCGTGGGACGATCTAACGTCGGGAAATCGTCCTTGATCAACTCCCTGCTGAACCGCAAAGGCCTCGCCAAGGTGAGCGGCACACCGGGCAAGACCCGCACCATCAATTTCTTCCGGGTGACGACCACTGACCCGTCAGCAAGACGATTCTATGTCGTGGACCTGCCCGGATACGGGTATGCCAGGGTCGCGAAGTCGGTCCGCTCGCACTGGAGACCCATGATCGAACGCTATCTGACCGACCGCCAACAGCTTCGCGGGGTCCTGTTGTTGGTGGACGCGCGAGGCACCGAGCGCCATGACGGGACGACGATCCAGTGGCTGCAGCAGGTCGGACCGGAGCCGGTGGTCGTCGCAACCAGGCTGGATAAGTTGACGCGCGGAGCGCGCCGGGCAAGTCTGGTCGCGATCCGAGAAGCGCTGAATCTGCCGGCGGCATTCGCCCTCGTTCCGTATTCCTCAGTCACGCATGAGGGGCGAGACGAGCTGTGGCGAGCCATCCGAGAGCTGCTGGGGCAAGGCTCGGGCTAGGGGCGCGAGGCTATGGGCGATAGGAGGAAGCGAGCCCCTATAGCCCATCGCCACTTGCCTCTCGCCTAAAATTTCACTTCGATATAGGCCTTGTTCTTGAGATCCGCCATCCAGCGCTGGTAAATATCTTCGCCCTTTTGCTTGAACACGAGGGTCTGGATATCATTCTTGACCTCGACGAACGGGCGAAACTGAGGCGGCTTCTTTTCATCCAAACGAATGATGTGCAGCCCCTCGCTCGTCTCAAGCGGCTCGCTGATCCGGCCGGGCGCTAAGGCCGACAGGACGCGCTCGAGCGGCGGCAGGAGCTCGCCCTGACGGACGAAGCCCAGGTCACCGCCGCGGATCGCCTCCGGGCCGTCCGACCGGCGTAGCGCGAGGTCCGAAAAATCGGCGCCTTGCTTCAACGCGGCGCTCACCGCCGCGGCTCTGCTCCGGACTTCCGTCCGACCCTCACCGGACCGCGGCCGGATCAAGATCTGGCTGATCCGGTATTCTTCAGGGAGCGCGAAGAGGCTCTGATGCTGATCGAAGTAGCGCCGGACCTCGGTGTCCGAGACCATGACGGCGCTTCGCACTTCACGGTCGACCACCCGCATGAGCATCAGTTGCTCTTTGATGCTGTTTTTGTGTGTGGGGTCGGACGCATCCACTTTCTCGCCCTGACGCTGAAGCTCCTGGGCGGCGCTCTTGATCTCGTCCTCCGAGACGTCCACCCCCTTGGTCTTCGCGAGTTGCATTTGAAGCCGGTGCTCGATCATCCTGGTCAGGGCGATGTACTCGAGCTGCTGCAGGCGGCGCTGCAGCTCCTCCCCGCGGTACCGCTCCTTGAGGTGCCTGGCCTCGCCCTCGCTCTCCGCCTTCAGCTCTGACAGCATGATCACTTCGGTGTTGACCACCGCGATGATGCGGTCGGCGACGTGGGCGGCTTCCGGAGCCGGCGTGGACCAGCAAGCGGCCGTGACCGCCACCGCGACGCAGACTGGAAGCACGCCGCGCGACCGGCCGCCGGCCCGTGCGAGCGGGTCTGAAGAGATCTGTGAGGGCTCCATTGCGTTCAAGCCGCACCGTGCAAGGCGATGAGCCCGCATCCTTCAAGAACAGGAAGCGATCGTGAGTAATCCGGGTTAGGGAGTAGGGACGCGCCGCAGGGGGCCGGTATCCTCGTTCACGCTCCTGGAAGCCTCCGCCATCCGAATTCTCGCCGTTGATTTCAGCTTCGACAGAAATTCCTCGAACCGTTTGCGTCGCGTCTCCGCGCTCATTTCCTGCCGTAACCGGTCTCGCAAGGCATGACCGGAAAGCGGCTCACCCTGCTCCCGGCTGATCACCTTGATGAGGTAAAACCCCGACTCCGTCTTGATCGGTTCACTCACCGTCCCCGGCCTCAACGTAAAGAGGACCGCTTCAACCGCGCGGTCGGCCCTGCCACGACGGTAGAGGCCGAGGTCGCCGCCGTTCTCCCGTGAGTCTTCGTCGATCGAGTAACGTCGCGCCAGTTTGGCGAAGTCGCCTCCCTGATCCAGCCGTCGTTTCAAGTCTCTGGCTTGCGAGGCCGTCTCAACGACGATCTGCGCCGCCCGAACCTGCCCGGTTGCCAGCAACTCGGCGGAATGCGAGGCGTAGTAACTGTCGAGTTCGTCGTTCGTGATCTCCACCGTTTCGTTGACGGCTTGATTCGTCAACTCGTCCAGGACCGCCTGCTCTTTGAACCGCTCCATGCGCTCACGAAAGTCCGCGGTCTGGTCGAGGCCGCGCTTCCGGGCTTCCTGCAACAAGAGCTCACGCATGATCAGGTCGTCGAGAAACTTTCGTTTCCCTCCCCCCTGCCGATAACGCGCCTGCATCGACTCCGGGAGTTGCGACCACCGGTACTCGAATTCACTCTGGGTGATCGGTCTTCCGTTCACGAACACCACGACCGGAGATTCCAGAGATCCCGGGTTGCATCCCGTCAACCGGGCGGCGGGCAGCAGGACAAGAGACCCGAGGGCAACGACGAGGCACCACCGACCGGCGGCTCGATATCGGGTCCCGCCCCGCGCCCCCTCGACGTCCACCATGCCCCGCGCCTCTCCCGTCACCTTCTCCGCTCCCGACCATCAGATTGGCCGCCCGGAGGCGGGTCATTTGCTATCACAGAACGTGAGGGTTTGCAAGGCGGTGGTCAGCTCGGGGAACCGCGCCGACCACTCCGGCTCCGGCATCTGGAGTTCAAAGGACAGCGGCGAAAGAAGGCGTAGCCGCCGTTGATACCGGTCCATCAGTTGCCGGATGCCGGCTTCCGGGACCGTGGCTTTCGGGTCGAACGCGAACGCGACCGCCCCCTGCTTCATGTCGATTGAAGCAAGGCGGAGGGATTTGGCGAGCAGCCTGACCTGCATCACTTCGAACAGGCGTTCGAGCGGATCGGGGAGGGGACCATACCGGTCCTGAATCTCCCCGTGGAGCAGCGCCAGGTCGCCCATCTGTGAGGAGGAAGCCAGCCGTTTATACAGCGAGAGCCGCTGATGGGCGTCCCCCACATAGTCTTCGGGGATGAACGCGGACACGTTCAAATGCAAGGTTGGATCGGGCTCTTCCTCCACCACCGTCCCCTTCAGCCGCTGGACGGTCTGCTCCATCATCTGGAGGTACAGATCCAGGCCCACCGCGGCGATGTGGCCAGACTGCTCCTTGCCCAGGAGGTTTCCTGCGCCGCGAATCTCCAGGTCGGCGGCCGCGATCCGGAAGCCGGACCCCAATTCCGTGAACTCCTGGATCGCCACCAGTCGCTTCTGGGCGTCGCCGCTCAGCGCGCCGTCGTCGGGCATGAAGAAATACGCGTAGGCCTGGTGGCCGGCCCGGCCCACTCGCCCCCGCAGTTGATACAGCTGGGCCAGGCCGAACGTGTCGGCGCGGTTGACCAGGATCGTGTTCGCGTTCGGCACGTCCAGGCCGGACTGGATGATGGACGAGGTCACCAGGACATCGGCCTCCCGGTGGAGGAACTTCACCATCACCGATTCCAGGAGGCGCTCGTCCATCTGCCCGTGAGCCATGACGACGCGCGCCTGCGGGACCAGGTCCTGCAACGAGGCGGCCATCCGCTCCATCGTCTGGACGCGGTTATGGACGAAAAAGGTCTGCCCGCCACGGCCCAGCTCGCGCACGATCGCCTCCCGGACGGCCCTCTCGCTGAAGCGGAGCACCTGAGTGCGGATGGCCAGGCGGCCGGCCGGAGGCGTTTCGATCACCGACAGGTCCCGGACGCCGGACATCGCCATCTGGAGGGTTCTGGGAATGGGCGTCGCGGTGAGCGTGAGGACATCCACCTGCGTCCGGAGCTGCTTGAGGCGCTCCTTGTGGCGGACCCCGAACCACTGCTCCTCATCGATGATGACCAACCCCAGATTCCGGAACTGCACGTCCTTCTGCAGCAGGCGGTGCGTGCCGATCACCACGTCCAGCGTGCCGGCGGCCAGGTCCCGAAGCGTGGCCTTGACCTCTGCGGGCGTCTGAAAGCGGGAGAGCATCCCCACGCGGGCCGGGAACGGGCCGAAGCGCTGAGTGAAGTTGTCGTAGTGCTGTTGGGCCAGGAGGGTCGTGGGCACCAGGACCGCCACCTGGCGATTGTTCTCGACCGCCTTGAACGCCGCGCGCATCGCGACTTCGGTCTTTCCGTATCCCACGTCGCCGCACACCAGGCGGTCCATGGGTTTGGGAGACTCCAGGTCGCGTGTGATGTCCTCGATGGCGCGAAGCTGGTCCGGCGTCTCTTCGTACTCGAACGCCGCGTCGAACTCGCGGGTCATGGAGCTGTCTTCGTCGTATTCGCTGCGGTGAAGGAGCTCCCGGTTCGCATACAGCTCGACCAGCTCCTGCGCCATTTCCTCGATCCCTTTCTTGACGCGGGCGGTGGTGCGAGCCCAACTGGTCCCGCCCAGGCGATCCATCCTGGGGGCGTGGCCTTCAGCCCCGCTGTAGCGCTGGACCTGGTTCAGGCGGTCCAGCGGCACGTAGAGCTTGTCGCCGCCGACGAATTCGAGGGCCAGATAATCGCTCTCAAACCCCTGGACTGACAGCCGGCGCAGGCCCTGGTACCGCCCGATCCCGTGTTGCACATGGACGACATAGTCGCCGACGTTCAGGTCTTCGAGCGACGAGAGGAAGGTGGCAGCCTTGCTCTTGGGGGGCGGCCGGTGGCGCATCCCCTTGGCGAACAACTCCTCCTCGGTGACGACCGCGAACCGCCCTTCAGCCGAGATGAAGCCGGCCGAGAGGTCGCCGTGGAGCAGGTAAAACGGCGGCTTGAGAGAGGACGAGGCGGCAGCGGCCGTCCAGGACTGCGGGGTCCACCCGGTGGCCGGAAGATCGTGCTCGGCGAACAACGCCAGGAGGCGATCCACCTGTCCCCGGCTGCGCGCCACGAGCAGGACCGTGCCCATGCCCCGGAGGCGATCCAGGGTCGCGAGTGTGTCGGTGAAGGGAAGGCCGCGCCGCGCGAGACCGGCGCTGGACGGGGACTGGGCGGGGAACGTCACCACCGGCTCCCGCGAGGCGTCGAGGGAGGCCAGGGGCTCGGTGGCCAGATCCGGCCAGGGCTGCGTCCGTTCCAGGATCGCGCTCCAGGGCAGGTAGAGCCGGTCGGGCGTCGGATACGGGCCGCCCTCGGCGTGGCTGCCGTGCCGAGCGTAGGCGTCAACGGCTTCGTCGTAGAACTCCTTCGCCTTCCTGGCCAGGTCCTGGGGTTGGTGCCAGACGATGACCGGCGGGGTTCGGAAATAGTCGAGCAGCGTCTCCATGCGCGGGTAGACCTCGGGGGCGCGCCATTCCGCATCCGGCGCAAGCGCCGCAAGGCCGGTCGGCCCCGGCTCCGGAGAGATCAGCTCACGGGCCGGCAAGAGCCAGGCATGATCCAGCTTCCCGGTGGATTTCTGCGTGGCCGTGTCGAAGAAGCGCACCGACTCAAGGGTATCGCCCAGGAACTCAGCTCGGAGCGGGTCCGGGTAGGCGGTGGAGTAAATATCCACGATGCCCCCGCGGATGCTGAACTCTCCGGGAATCTCCACGACCGAGGCCCGGCGGTACCCGAGTCGGAGAAGGCGCGACGCGAGCGTCTCTCGCTCCAGCGTGTCGCCGGGTCGGACCCTCAGGCAGGCTTCCGAGAAGATGGACGCGGGGAGCAATCGCTGCACCAGGGCCGGAACCGAGGTGACGAGCGTCGTGCGGGACCCGGACACCCCTCCCGCACCTACTAGAGCGGGAGGGGGCCCAGAAGATGCCCCTCCCGTACCTACCAGCCGGTGGAGCGTCCGCATCCGCCGCGCGATCAGCTCGACGTGCGGGGGCGTGGACTCGTAGGGCAAGGTTTCCCACTCGGGGAAGAGCGCCAGGGCCTCCGGCGAGAGCCCCAGCATGCCATGAAAGAACCGGAGGTCCTCGTAGAGGCGCTCGGCTGCCTCGTCGGTGGCAGTCACGATCAGCCAGGAAGACTCAGCCAGCTCCCGCGCCAGGAGCGTGAGCGAGAACCCCGTCGTCGAGCCGTGTAGCCCGGTCAGGCCGGGCCTCCCCTGGCGGCTGCGCAGAGCGTTCAGGACAGGCCGGAAGAGCTGGTCCCAGGACGGTGTGGTGGGAGACATGTGGGGGTCGTTATTCGTTAAACGTTATTCGTAAAACGTGGCGGAACGAATCGGTACGCTGAGCCTCTCTCTTGCGGTCGACGAACAAGGCTTAACGGTTCGCGTGTTTAGTGGTTGTGATTCGCTTCACGAGATCGGTCGTGGAGACGCCGGGCACCAGGGGAATCGTCCGGACGGTCCCGCCGCGGGCTTCCACGACATCGCGGCCGATAATCTGGTCGGGCGCCCAATCCCCGCCTTTCACCAGGACGTCGGGCTGGAGATCGGCGATGAGGCGCCCGGGGTCGGGTTCGTCGAACAGCACCACGTAGTCCACGCATGCCAGGGCCGCCAAGACCTCGGCGCGCTGGGCTTCCGGCACGAGAGGGCGCCCGGTTCCCTTCTTCTGCGCTCGCACCGAGCCGTCGCTGTTCACCCCCACCACCAGCACGTCGCCCAACTCGCGGGCGGCCTGCAGGTATCGCGTGTGCCCGATGTGCAGCAGGTCGAAGCAGCCGTTGGTAAACACGATGCGTTGCCCCTTCTTGCGTCGTTGCGCGAGCACCTTGCTCAGTTCCGCACGGGTCTTCAGCTTGTCCCGCATGGCGACAATCTTACCCGGAGACTTCGTGAAAGCCAAGCCGGCCCCCCCGCGCACTGGTTGGGGCTCGCCGCGCTCGATGCCATTTCACCGGTCCTTGTCTGCCAGACTTCCCAGGCTGATCACGTCGGCCCCGTGCTTCTCGATGATCGCGTCCATCGCGGCGAGGGCCTGGCTGGTCCGTTGATCGAACAGGTCTTC
Organism: Nitrospiraceae bacterium; assembly: GCA_050731075.1. Lineage (GTDB taxonomy): Bacteria > Nitrospirota > Nitrospiria > Nitrospirales > Nitrospiraceae > 40CM-3-62-11. The sequence goes on along the minus strand of JBOHOM010000117.1, from coordinate 1,149 downwards.
GTTGGCGGGGGCGAGGTCGGCCAGGGCGATGCCCACGAGCCGGTATTTGGTCCGTGGGGCGGCCAGGCTCTGCAACGAGGTACGAATGTCCCTCCACATCGCCGGGTCGTAGTTGAGCGGCTTGGGAAAGTGCCGCTGCCGCGTCGTGATCTTGAACTGCGCGTCCTTGAGCTTGACCGTGAAGGAGCCGGCCGCGAGGCCCTGCAGCCGCAGCTCGTGCGTCAGCTCGGCAAGAAAGCCCCGCACCGTCTTTTCGAGCAGCGTCAGATCGCCTGTGTCCTGGTCGAACGTGGTCTCATGCCCGATGCTTTTCTGGTCCCGGTCCGGGACGACCCGCTCCTCATCCACGCCGCGGGCCAGGGCCTGCACCATCTGAAGCCGCTTGCCCCAGAAGCGGCTCAACGGCGGTTCCAGGCGAGGCTCGAGCAGATCGCCGACCGTGTTGACGCCGATCCGCTCCAAGGCCGCCGACGTCTTCGGTCCGATGCCGGGCAGCGACCGGACCGGGCGCGGGGCCAGGAAGGCCGCCTCCGTGCCGGGCTCGATCACGACCAGGCCGTCGGGCTTGTGCGAGTCGGCCGCCACCTTCGCGACCGTTTTCCCGGTGGCCACGGCGATGGTACAGCGCAGCCCCGTCGCCTCGAAGATGGCGTCCTTGACCGCCTGCCCCAGCGAGCGGGGATCGGGATGGAGGGATTGGAGGTCGGTCGTGTCGGCGTAGAACTCGTCAATGCTCGTCCATTCCGTGGCGGGGAAGAGCCGGTCGGTCACCTCCCGCATGCGGTCGTGGATGCGCTCGTAGAGCGGCCGGTCTAAAGGCACCAGGACGAGGTCGGGACACAGCTTGAGCGCCTGCGCCGTCGGCATGGCCGATGTGACGCCATACCGGCGGGCCGGATAGTTGGCGGAGGTAATGATGCCGCGGGGCGGCGGGGACCCCACGGCCACCAGTTTATCGGCCAGGGCCGGGTTCGCGACGATGGCCGAGGAGGCGAACATCGCGTCCACATCGCCGAAGACAATCTGTCGGAGCCAGCGGATCATAGAAACATGAGCGAATGGCGTATGGCTTATAGCGTATAGCCAGAGTGGGAAGCTCCGGCCATAAGCTATAGGCTATATGCTCTTCAAGGCCGCTTCGACCTCTCG
>JBOHOM010000116.1:0-4937 GCA_050731075.1 Nitrospiraceae bacterium | reverse complement strand
GTGAGGCGTCTCCCGGAGATGTGGTGCTGCTGTCACCGGCCTGCGCCAGCTTCGACATGTTCACGGACTACCAAGACCGGGGCCGGCAGTTCAAGGCGCTGGTGAAGGCGCTGCCGTAACAGAAAGCGAATAGCCAATAGCGAACAGCGGATAGCCGAGGGCCTAAAACGAAATGCTGAGAGCTACTTGCTACTCGCTGCTAGCTATTTGCATAGGAGCGGATGAATGGCGCGCAGGGGAATCGAGGCGGCGACGCTGGCGCTGCCTTGGCCATCTTCAGACGACCGGGGGCGCAAGCGGAGCGGGAGCGACGGAAGCGTCCTGGCGGTCGCGGTCGTGCTGGCGCTGATCGGCCTGGTGATGGTCTACAGCGCCAGTGCGGTGGTGGCCGGGAACCGGTTCCACGATTCAATCTATTTTCTCAAACGTCAGGGGGCGTGGTTAGCGCTCGGGTTCTTGCTGCTCCATGTCGCCTCCCGCCTCGATTACACGGTCTGGCGCCAACTCGCCCTGCCGATCCTGGCCGTGACGACGGTCCTGCTGATCGCGGTCCTGCTGCCCCCCCTGGGCGTCGTGGCCAAGGGAGCGCGCCGGTGGCTCCGGCTGGGGCCGATTTCGCTGCAGCCGGCTGAGGTGGCGAAGCTCGCGGTGGTGCTCATCCTGGCGAGGTACCTCGCCAGGAGAGAGGGGAAGGTCACGGAAGACGCGACCGGTTTGCTCATGCCGGTCCTGGTCGTGGGGGTGCTCGGAGGCTTGTTGATGTTGCAGCCGGACCTGGGGACGGCGGTGGTGATCGGGGTGACGACGCTCGGCCTGTTGTTCCTGGGTGGAGCCCGGCTCACCCATTTGACCGGGCTGGTCCTGCTGTCGTTGCCCGTCGGAGCGGCGCTCATTCTCGGATCGAGCTATCGCCGTCAGCGCCTCCTGACCTTCCTGGAACCCTGGAAAGACCCGACGGACGCCGGCTTTCAGGTGACCCAGTCGTATCTGGCGTTCGGCAGCGGGGGCCTGTTCGGAGTCGGGTTGGGCGAAGGCAAACAGAAGCTGTTTTTCCTGCCGGAGGCGCACACGGATTTTGTGCTGGCGCTGGCCGGCGAAGAGCTTGGTCTGGTGGGCACGGTCATGATCATGGTCCTCTTCGTGATCCTTGTGCTCAAGGGGTTTCAAATCGCGGGGCGCGCGCGCGGACCGTTCGGCCAGTATCTCGCGCTCGGAATCGCCCTGCTCATCGGAGTCCAGGTGTTGCTCAACGCCGGCGTGGTGACGGGGTTATTGCCGACCAAGGGATTGACCCTTCCGTTGGTCAGTTACGGGGGATCGTCGCTGGTCACGAGCCTGCTGGGGATCGGCATCCTCCTGAGCATTTCACGCGACCGGCGTGGCGGTCGGCAGGGCATCGGGGGCGGCGGTGGGATCAGAGTCCCATGACGGTTGTGATCGCGGCCGGCGGCACCGGCGGCCACCTGTACCCGGCGGTGGCGCTGGCTCGGGAGTTCCTTCGCCAGGATCCGAGGACCACGGTCCTGTTCGTCGGGACCTCGCGCGAGCTCGAGAAGAAGGTGCTCACGCACGAGGGCTTCGAGCTGAAGAAGATCCTCGCGTGGCCGGTCATGGGACTCGGGATGCGGAGAGCCGCGGTCGCGCTGCTGGTGCTTCCGGTCGGCCTGTACCAGTCGCTCAGGATCCTCAGATCGCGACAAGCGGATCTCGTGATCGGGATCGGCGGGTATACCAGTCCGCCCGTGCTGGTGGCCGCATCCCTGCTTGGCATCCGCCGGGTGATCCTGGAGCCGAATGCCTATCCGGGCATGGCCAACAAGGTGCTGGGGCCGCTGGCAGATATCATCTTCGTGGCCTTCGAGGCGGCGGGAAAGTACTTCACCCGCTCCAAGGTCCGGGTGGTCGGGACCCCCATTCGACGAGCGTTTCTGGAGCCGGCTCAGGCCGTCTCACCCGGCCTTCCCGAAGGCGCGGCCGGGGCCGCCGCCGGCGCACACAGGACCTTGCTGATTTTCGGGGGCAGCCAGGGCGCGCACGCGATTAATACCGCCATGGTGGCGGCATTGCCGCATTTGGAAGCGCTGCGAACGAGCGTGTCGGTGATTCACCAGACCGGTGATGCAGACCACGCTTCTGTCAAAGCGGCCTATGAGGCAGCCGGCTTCAAAGGACAAGTGGTGGCGTTTGTGTTCGATATGCCGCGGACCTTGCGCTCGGCGGACCTGGTGGTGTCGCGCTCCGGCGCCGTGACCGTCGCGGAGCTCACCGCCTGCGGAAAGGCGGCGGTGCTGATTCCGTTGCCGCACGCGATCTACGGGCACCAGGCACGCAACGCGCAGGTGATGGAATCCGCGGGGGCGGCGGTGGTGTTGTCGCAGGAGAACCTCACCGGGCTTCAACTGGCCCGGACGATCGAGACGTTGCTGCACGATGCCGGACGGCTCCGCGCCATGGAGGCGCGAAGTCGGGCCCTGGGGCGCGTCGACTCAGCGGAAACGATCGTTCGGGAATGCCTGGCGCTGGTGGAGCGCCAGGCGAGGGGCGAGAGGCAATAGGCGATGGGCTAGGCTAGAGGCTATAGGCAATGGGAGGACCGATCTTTCCTATCGCCTATCGCCCATGGCCTCGAGCCTGCTGATTTATGTTCAGGAAGATCCAGCATATCCATCTGGTGGGAATCGGGGGATCCGGGATGAGCGGGATCGCCGAAGTACTGCTCACCCTCGGCTATAAGGTGACCGGCTCCGATCTGCATGCTTCGGAGACCGTTCGACGCCTCGAGGAGTTGGGCGGGCGAATCTACATCGGCCACCACGCCTCGAACGTGGGGAACGCGCAGGTGGTCGTGGTCTCGTCGGCGGTGCCGGCGACCAATCCCGAAGTGATGGCCGCCAAGGCCAACGTGATTCCGGTGATTCCGCGCGCCGAGATGCTGGCTGAGCTCATGCGGCTGAAGTACGGGATCGCGATCGCAGGCGCTCACGGCAAGACCACGACGACCTCCATGGTGGCCGGGGTCCTCGCGCAGGCCGGCCTGGATCCCACGATCGTGATCGGCGGGAAGGTCAACGCGCTCGGAAGTCACGCGCGCCTCGGACGCGGTGACTTGCTGGTGGCGGAGGCAGATGAGAGCGACGGGTCGTTCCTGAGGCTTGCTCCGGCCATCGTGGCGGTGACCAATATCGACCGCGAGCATCTGGACTACTACCGGACGATGGAGCGGCTGCAAGACGCCTTCCTGGAGTTCATCAACCGCGTCCCCTTTTACGGGCTGGCGGTGCTCTGTGCCGATGATGACCGGGTTCGGGAACTGCTCCCCCGCGTCGTGAAACGATACCAGACCTACGGGCTGCAGGAACGGGCCGGATCGCCGCCGGACTATCGAGCGAGCGAGATCAGCCTCAAGCAGTGGGAATCGGAGTTCAAGGCCTTTTACCAGGGTAAGAGTCTGGGGCCGTTTCGCCTTTCCACTCCGGGCGTCCACAATGTCTCGAACGCGCTGGCCGCCATCGCGGTGGGGATGGAGCTGGACGTGCCCGTCGATCTGATCCGGAGAGGACTCGCGGGGTTTACCGGCGTCGAGCGGCGCTTTCATCTGCGGGGCGAGAAGGGCGGGGTCATGGTCGTGGATGACTACGGGCATCATCCCACCGAGATCCGGGCCACCCTCTCAGCCGCGAAGCAGGGATGGAACCGGCGTCTGGTGGTGCTCTTCCAGCCGCACCGATACACGCGCACCCGCGACCTGGTCAGCGAGTTCGCGCACGCATTCGACCAGGCCGAGGTCGTGTTCATCACCGAGATTTATCCTGCCGGCGAGCCTGAAATTCCCGGAGTGTCCGGCGGCAAGCTCGCCGAGGCGATTCGGGCCGCGGGACATCAGGGCGTCACCTGGGTCGATCGGAAAGAAACGCTGGCAGAGCGGGTCCTGCCTGCTCTCAAACCCGGCGATATGGTGATCACGCTCGGTGCCGGGGATATCTGGAAGGCGGGGATCGAACTCCTGGAGCGGCTACACGCGTGACCACCATCAGGCACAACGGCGTCCGGCGCCCGCGCGGAGCGGACCGACGGAAGAAGGGGAGCGACAGCGATGCCCACGATCTCACCGCGGTGGTCTCCGGGATCCGAGGGGAGATCAGATTCAAGGCCCCGCTGCGGGACTTCACTTCGTTCCGAATCGGAGGCCCGGCGGATGTGCTCGTCATCCCTGCCGATGTGGATGATTTGTGCGCCTTGGTCGGGCAGGCTCGGGCGGCCAAGGTTCCGATCTTCGTGCTCGGCGGCACCAATCTCCTCGTGCGGGACCGAGGCATCCGAGGGGTCGTCGTCAGCCTGTCGAAACTGAACGCCATTCAGGATGAGTCACATGGCGTGGTCTACGCCGAGGGTGGGGTGGGGATGCCCACCCTGATGCGGCATGCGATCAGTCGGTCCCTGGCAGGCCTGGAGTGGGCAGCCGGTATCCCGGGCACGGTGGCGGGCTGCGTCGTCATGAACGCCGGGACGCGGCTCGGGGAGATGAGGTACGCCGTGAAGGCGGTGCGCATGGTGGACCCCCTGGGGCGCATCGTCGAGTGTCCCGCCTCGGCGATTCAGTTCAGCTACCGGCGGGCCCGATTGCCTCGCGGGATCGTGGTCGGGGTGTGGCTGCAGCTCAAGCCGGCGTCACGGGAGAAAATTCAAACCGTCGTCAAGGAGTACCTTCGGTACCGGAAGGATACCCAGCCCCTGACGCTCCCCAACGCGGGCTGCGTGTTCAAGAACCCGGAGCACGAGGTATCGGGGCGGTTGATCGAGGCGGCGGGTCTCAAGGGTGCCCGGATCGGTGACGCGCAGGTCTCGGAGAAGCACGCGAACTTCATCGTGAACCTGGGGCGAGCCCGGGCGTCCGACGTGATCGCTCTGATCAAGAAGGTCGGCCGGGCCGTGGAAGA
>JBOHOM010000115.1:0-6699 GCA_050731075.1 Nitrospiraceae bacterium | reverse complement strand
GGTCGGGAGAGCTAGGCCGATCGGGCCGGGGCGCCGCGTTATGAGCGCAGAAAGGTCAGCGATTCCCGAGAGTTTGAAGTTTCGCCAAGAGGGTGAGTCGATTAGGGCGCGAACAAGCGCTATACTTTAGTCCTGGTAGGTCTCTCGATGGTAAAGCACGGACACCCCACGCCTGAATCCCGATCGCAGACCATTCTCCTCGTCGATGACGATCCTTCGATCCTGGCACTCTGCCGGAAGAAGCTTGAGGAGCAGGGCTTCAAGGTGCTGCAGGCGAGCGAGAGCCCGGAGGCCTTGGAAACCTGTAGCCGGCACAACGGGCCGATCCATCTCCTGTTGACCGACCTCTTGCTGCCGCCTAAGAAGCTCCAATTGTCGGCAGGGCCGAGCAAGTTCCCTCGCATGCACGGCGTCGACCTGATGCGTCGTGTGGTGACGATTCGGCCGGACATTCGGGTGCTCCTCATGTCGGCCCACTCGGATGAGGTGCTCAAGGGGTACGGCATCAAGAGAAAAGACCAGTGGCCGTTTTTGCGGAAGCCCTTCAATCCGGATACCCTGGTTCGGGTGGTGCGCGAGGCGATGGCCGGCCCCCCGATTACTCCCGAGGTGAAGGGCAAAGGCGGGAGCGAGGAGGCAGAGGAAGAGAAAAAGACCGACTGGTATGGCTAGGCCCGCCGTGCCGTGGGCCACTCCGAACGAGTCACCCTGAAACAGCCCCTCCCGGCCCTCTCCCGGTTTTCCCTCCTCGGCAGGATGAGTCCCTTCGATCGTTCAGTCACTCTGCTGCCCGGCTCGCGACCATCCGGACGGTAAGGGCTGTTGGCGGTTCATGCGCATGACGGGATCCACGATATGTCCGCAGTTGAGACACCGGAACCCCCAGAACCACAGCCAGCTGCTAGGAGAGTCGGGGAAGACCTCGGCGACAAGTAATCCGCCACAACGCGCGCAGAGCCTGGTGTCCCTTCCAGTCCTTCGGAGCTGCTGGCTTGGCTCTGCCGGTAGGGAACCGTTCTTCGATGTCCTGGTTTTCGACTTTCTCGGCATGAGAAGGCTGATTGGCGTCGATCCGTCCCGTCAGGGGTAGGAAGGGGATTCAACCGCGCGTCGGGGCTCTCCGACTGTGTCGGTCGCTGACCCACCGCCTCGTGGGAGCGACCGTGGTCGTCGCAGGGGGTCGCCGCACATGAGGCACTGGCCGCCGGTATTCTGCAGTTCGCATCCACATCGGAGGCATCCCCGAAAGGACCGCAGGCGCCTGGCGAGCCACACGAGCCCCAAGAGAACGATCACCCCGATGACACCTGAGGCGACGATCAATTCCGCGAACAGCAGGAGCTTTTCAGCACTGCTCGTCATCCCGCTACCGTGTCCGGCCCCCGACATTGCAGACGGGTACCCGGCACATGTTTTCCTCTGGTGAGCAAGGGAAGTGCCGAAGAGGCTGGAGCGCTCAGGAATCATCTATCCTTCTCTTCTGTAATGAGTTTCCGGCAGGTAGCGACATCAGGTGGCGAAGGGCGGGGTGCAGGATTCAGCCTACAGAGATGCACGGTATACAACCTCATCTTGTTGATTTACAATGGCCCCGGTCGGTATGGATTTTCCTACAGCGCGACGAAGCAGAACGTCGGATAACCTCCCCGGAGAATCGTCCTTCCAAGGAACGAATGAAGTGCGGCTCTCGATCTTCTGGCGGCTAGCCCTGGGGTCCCTGGCCATCATCACCGTGGTGGCGGGCGTCAACATCTACGCGCTCGTCCAACTCCGGCTACTGACGGCCCTGAGCACCCGGCTCGTCTCGTACCACTATCCCGCCATTGAAACAGCCCAACGGCTCCACGCCAGCCTCTATGCCCAGCTCAAGAGCGAGAAGAAATACGCTGCCGTGCACGACGCGGTGTTTCTGAAGGATTTCGACGATGAGGCGGAGGAGTTTCGGCGGACACTCGGGTCGCTCCGGGCTCAGGAAATCGCCAGCGATGCGCAGAAGCAACTGGAGGACACGGAGCGGCTCCACGCCGAGTACCAGTTCCTCTTCCGCGGTGAGGGCGGCGGGCCAACTGCCGCGCCACCCAACCCGGGTGCGGGGTATCCGGCCAGGCGGGACGCGCTTCTCGCCGGGATGATCAGCGCGCTGGATTCGTACATCGGGATGCATGAGGCCAAGGTGAGCAGCGTCGTCAGCGAATCGCGGGCGCGCTCGGCGCGAGCCGAAGGCATCATGCAGCAACTGGTGATCGTGGCGATCCTGGTCGGCTTGGGGCTCGCCAGCATCGCCAGTTACAGTATTCTGCGGCCACTGGGCCGCGTGCAGGAGTACATCCGTCAGATCGGGCAGGGGAAGTTCGGCGCGTCGGTGGAGGTGGCGGCCCCAAGCGATCTGCGGGAGCTGGTGGAGACCGTGAACTGGATGGGGAAGAAACTTCAGGAATTGGACGATATGAAGGCGGAGTTCCTGGCCCACGTCTCTCACGAGCTGCGCACCCCCCTCGCCTCGATTCGGGAAGGGACCCAACTCCTCCTGGACGAGATTCCCGGCCCCTTGAGCCAACAACAGCGCGAGACGCTTCAGATCATGATGGACAGCAGCCAGCGACTGATCCGTTTGATTTCCATGCTCCTGGACCTTTCCAAGATGGAGGCCGGGATGATGGAATACCGGATCGCCCCGACGGACCTCACACGTGTGGCGGAGGGCTCGGTGAAGAAGATCCGGCTGTTGGCCGAGTCGAAACATGTCCAGATTCTGACCGAGAACCCGTGGGGCAATGTGCGGCTCTCCCTCGATGCGGCCCGGATTGAGCAGGTCCTGGACAACCTGCTCTCCAACGCGGTCAAGTTCAGCCCCGAAGGGGCCGCGGTGAAGCTGCGCATGGAATCCGACGCACAGGCAGGCCTCGCGCGCATCTCGGTGTCTGATACGGGCCCGGGCATTCCGCCGGAAGACCTCCCCCACATCTTCGAACGCTTCTATCAGGGCAGGGGGCAGGCAGGGACCATGCTGGCGGGCAGCGGGCTCGGACTGGCCCTGGCGAAGAAGGTGGTCGAGGCGCATGCGGGACGGATCTGGGCCGAAAGCGAATTGGGGAAGGGCACCACGGTCCACGTGATTCTTCCCTTGACGCGGTCGGGGGCAGCCGCGTGATGGTCCCTTCTGCCCCGACGAGAACCCTCCGACTGATCCTGGCATTCAGCCTGGCGGCCTGCTCGTTGATGCACGGTCCTCCCGGTTCAACCTCCCCGTTTTTTGTCCCCGACCGCCGTGACGTGAAGCGCTATCAGGCGCTCGCCCGTGAACAGGATAGCGTGCTCGCCCAATGCGCCCAGCCTCACTCCTGCGTGCTGGCGCATTACACCCGTGCCTTGGTGGCCTTGTATGAGAATCGGGAGGTCGCGGCTCAGCATTTTCAAGAGGTGGTGGCGGCTGCCCCGACTAGCGATCTGGCCTCGTCTGGCCGCTTCTGGCTGGGACTCTTACGAGAGCCTCGCGCCGAGCCGGGGCAAGACGGACCCTTCGCTCGGGCCACGGAACGGCTCATCCACGACCTGCTCGACCGCGAGATCAGGATCCACCAACTCACCAAACAGATCAACGCCCGGGATAAGAAAGTGGAGCAACTGACCAACCAGCTTGAGGCCCTGAAGAAGATCGACCAGGAAATGCTGGAACGAAGCCGGCTCCCCAAGCCGTCCACGAAGTCGTCACCCCCACCAACCGGAGACAATCTCCCATGAAGGACACGCTGGAACGTGAACGAATCCTCGTCGTGGACGATGATCAGGGATTGCTCCACCTGCTCAAGATGCGACTGATGGCGATGGGGTTTGACGTGGCCACCTGTACGAAAGGCGAGGAGGCTATCGCCCAGGCCCGGCGTGAGGTCTTTGACCTGGCCATCACCGACCTGTGCCTGCCGGGACTGGACGGGTTGACGGTCATGGAAGAGCTGCGGCTCATCAATCCGAACCTCCCGGTCCTGATCCTGACCGCGCATGGGAGCATTCCCAATGCCGTTGAGGCGATGCAGAAGGGAGCCTATGGCTACCTCACGAAGCCCTTCGACGACAAGGAGCTCACGGTCTACATCGAAAAAGCTCTGGGGCAGCAGCGGATGAGCCGGGAAATCAAGCGGCTCATGTTGTTGGTGAAGGAACTGTACGGGCTGGAGAACGTGGTGGCCCGAAGCTCCAAGATGCAGGTCCTCTTGCAGCAGGTCGCGCAAGTGGCCGACACGGATGCCACGATCTCTTTAGCCGGCGAGACCGGAACAGGCAAGGAAGTGATCGCCCGGGTCATCCACTGCAACAGCCGCAGGGCCCGCGGGCCTTTTCTCGCCGTGAACTGTGCGGCCATTCCGGACACTCTCTTTGAGAGCGAGCTCTTCGGCTACGTCAAGGGAGCCTTCACGGGGGCGCTGGGCTCGAAACGCGGCCTTTTCCAGAGCGCGAACGGCGGGACCCTTTTTCTTGATGAGATCAGTGAGATTCCATTGGCCCTTCAGGTCAAGCTCCTGCGGGCCTTGCAAGAACGAGAGGTGCGGGAGGTCGGCTCCGAGCACCCCACGAAGGTGGACGTCCGCATCATTACCGCGACCAACCAGGACCTGGCGCAGGCTGTGCGGACGGGCGCATTCCGGGAGGATCTCTACTATCGGATCCAGGTCGTCCCACTCACCGTGCCTCCGCTCCGGGAACGCCGTGATGACATCCCGCTGCTGGCCCAGCATTTCCTGAAACAGAGCGCGCAGCGGGTGAAGAAGGACATCCGAGGGTTCCGGCCCGACGCCATGCAGAAGCTGATGCTCTATCACTGGCCCGGCAACGTCCGCGAGCTGGAGAACCTGATCGAAAAAGCGGTGATCATGGCCACGCAGGACATGATCACGTCGGATCTCATTCCCTTCCTGACCCAAGCAGCCCAGGGCCCGCTCAAGCCGTTGACCGAGGCCAAGGAGGAGTTCGAGCGGGGGTACCTGCAAGAGATCGTGCAACTCACCGGCGGCAACATCTCGCGCGCCGCGCAGATCGCCGGCCGCTACCGAGCCGACTTTTACAAGCTGCTCAGGAAATACGGCCTTCACCCGGGAGACGGCAAGGCTGCCCGGGCCGCAGCCCGTGAGACAGCGGCTGAACGCGACGACAGGAGCGGAGACGCGGCGATGTGATGGAATACCGCCGGTTGGGAAAGACGGGGTTCAGAGTCTCTGAGATCGGGTTTGGCGCCTGGGGCATCGGAGGCGGGTACTGGGTCGGGGCGCGAGACGCCGAGTCTCTCGCGGCGCTGCATGCCGCCATCGATGCCGGCGTGAACTTCATCGACACCGCGTTGGCCTATGGACAAGGTCACAGCGAAACCCTCGTGGGGCAGGTGGTCCGCAGCCGGGGCGAGCGCGTCTACGTGGCTTCCAAGGTGCCGCCGTTAAGCCGGCATTGGCCGGCGCTGCCTGGCGACCGGGTGCAGGATTTGTTTCCCGCCTCCCATATCATCAAGTCGACGGAACGAAGCTTGCGCAACCTCAAGCTGGACCACCTTGACTTGCAGCAATTGCACGTCTGGCGGGACGAATGGCTGCAGGAGGACAGCTGGCTGCACGCGCTTCAGGAATTGAAGGCGAGCGGGAAGGTCCGCGCGATCGGCGTGTCCCTCAATGATCACGACCCCGATTCGGGACTCCAACTCGTGGCGAGCGGCGTCGTCGACGCGGTGCAGGTCATTTACAACATTTTCGATCAGTCCCCCGCGCGGGCTCTGTTGCCGGCCTGTCTCCGGCATGACGTGGGCGTCCTCGCCCGCTGTCCATTCGATGAGGGTGGGCTGACCGGCACGATCACGCCGGAGACGAGCTTTCCCGCGGGCGATTGGCGGAACGACTACTTCAAGGACGATCGCAAGATGCAGGTGGTCGCGCATGTGAATCCGCTGAAAAGCTTCCTGGGGCCGGAGGCCCGCACGCTGCCCGAACTATCACTTCGGTTTTGCCTGGCCAACCCTGCGGTGAGCACGGTCATTCCGGGCATGCGGACGGGCGAGCATGTGGGCGCGAACACGGCCGTGTCGGACGGACGCCGTCTCAGCGGGGCTCTGCTCGCCGAGTTGGAGCGCCACGTCTGGGCGCGAAACTTCTACGATTGACGGTCCGAGATCGCGACGGCCGGGCCGCCCTCCGAGGCCCGATGGCGAAAAATCCATTACAGGAACGTCAGTTACGCGCTCTCTTGCCCCCGTCCAACCCACAACGGTCCGCCGCGTGGTTTTTGATAGATGCGGTACGGTATGATGAAATTACGATATCGAATGAGCGGTGCATCGGAGTGCGCGCCGTGGCTCGGCGATTGGGCATCTCGGGCAATTCGATCGGACTCCTCCTGCTGCCGCTGGTGGTAGCCTGCCAGACTGCGCCGCCGTATACGACCTCGTCCTCCCTGGTCCGAAAGACCGTTCCTTCCTCGCTCCAGGTCCCACTCAATGTAGAACGTCTGGCGGTGCTCTACCCCAAGACGTACAGCCGGGAATTGCTGGACGCCTACGCGCGCCTCGAAGGCGCGGTGTTCCAGCTCAAAGAGCAGCGGCCGTTGCTTCGGATCGTGGATCGGTTCGATCTCCCGACCCTCCGCGGTGAGCAGCGCTTTCAGCTCGGCGGGGCGGTGTCCGACGAGTCCGCGATTCGCTTGGGTCGCCTGCTCGGTGTGGAC
>JBOHOM010000114.1:0-6942 GCA_050731075.1 Nitrospiraceae bacterium | reverse complement strand
CTTCCCGGACCGGGCTGGGATCGAGCAGGAGCTGAGTATAACAAGGAGGGCGCGGCCCGGCAAGGAACCCCCGCCTTCAGCGCGTCCCTTGTGATTGACACCCTCATGTTGGTTCAGTACAATTCCGTCGTCCTTGAGTGAATGCGGAGGAGGTTCAGCGCGTGGCGGCACCGAGCGGCGCGATGTTGCGGCCCCTGGCCGTGATGATGAACCGCAAGATCCACACCGTCAGTCCCGACGCGGCACTGACGGAAGCGGCCGGTCTGATGCGCGATACCCGGGTCGGGGCCTTGATGGTCTTCGAACAGGGCTCCTACGTGGGGGTGGTCAGCGAGACCGACCTGGTGCGGAAGGCCATGGCCGGAGGGCTCGACCCCGCGCAAACACGGGTTCGCACCGTGATGAGCAGCCCTGTGATCACGATCGAGATCGACCGGTCGGCCCATGATGCGAGCGATCTCATGGCTGAAAAAGGAATCAGACACCTCGCCATCACCCAAGACGGCCAAATCGTCGGCATGGTCTCGGTCCGCGACCTGCTCCGCTATTTCAAGAATTGGGGAACGCTCTGACCCCGTCCGTACCCTCCATGCTTCCTCCTCCATCTCAACTCGCTCGCCTCGGCGCTCCTGACGTATGACCGCTCCATCCGGCAAGGCGCAGTGGTCCCGCCTGTGGCTGTTTGTCACCGCATTCATCACCGGGGCGGTGGTCATGGCTCTCGAGATCCTCGGCAGCCGGCTGCTCGCTCCGATGTTCGGCAACTCGCTCTTTGTCTGGGGCGCGTTGATCGGGGTGATCCTTGCGGCCATGAGCAGCGGGTATGCGACGGGGGGATGGCTCGCCGACCGCCACCCGGGCGGGGCCGTCGTGGCCGGGCTCCTGCTCGCCTCGGGAGGCTGGACGTTCCTGCTGGCCTGGGCGGGACAGCCGGTCATGTTCAAAGTCTCCGCGTGGATTCAGGACCCTCGCTGGGGACCCTGCGTGGCGGCCAGCCTGCTGTTGGCGCCCCCGGCATTCGGACTGAGCGGCGCGCTTCCCGCCCTGCTCCGCCTCTCGATCGCCGATATGGGGCATCTGGGAAGGCACACGGGCGGCATGATCGCGGTCTCAACAGTCGGGAGTCTCGTCGGGACCTGGGGAACTGCCTTTTACCTGTTGACCTGGCTGGGGAGCATGAGGCTGGTGGCCGTGCTGGGCGGTATCCAGGTCCTGCTCGGGTTGGCGTGGTGGTGGCATGCGGCGGCGGTCCGAGCGCGGACGGCGGCCCCCGTGGTCGGAGGCCTGGGCCTGATGGGCTGGCTCGCCCTCCATCCGGTTCTCGTGCTGCCCCCGCCGATCTATCAAGAGGACAGCCCATACCAGCAAATCCGCGTTCGGGATGACGATCTGTTGCGCTATCTGATCCTGGACCGGACCTTCCATGCCATTATGTGGAGGGTTGAGCCGGTCGAGTTGTTCCTTCCGTACAGCCAAATGATGATGGCGGCTCTGGCGCTGCACCCTGCTCCGGAGCGGGCGCTCATCCTAGGCCATGGGGGGGGGTCGCTCGCCAAATGGCTGGCCCGTCGCTGGCCTGAGCTGGAACTGGATATTGTCGAGGTGGATCCCTCGGTGGTCCGGGCGGCGGAACAATACTTCGGGTATTCGGGGGCCACGGGTCATCGGATGTACGTCAACGATGCCCGAGCGTTCTTCCGGACCACCGATGCCCGGTACGATGTGATCTGGCTTGATGTCTTCGCCCGGCATCTCATCCCCTTCCACCTGACGACGCAGGAGTTCTTCGCTGAGGTCCGCGCACATCTGAATCCTGATGGCGTGCTGGCGGTGAACCTCTCCTCGTCCGGCGACGGGCCGGCTCGTCAACGGGCCTCCGCGGTGGTGGCGACGCTTCGTACGGTGTTCCCCTTGATCGAATCGTATGGCGTGAAAGGTCCCTGGGAAACCCCTCGGCCCGATACGGAAAACCTGATCTTTTTTGCGGGTGCTCCTGTGACGATGATCCGCCAGCCGGAGTTTGCCGCCCGGGTGGCCGACCTTGTGGCTCAACGTCGGATGCCGTTCGAAGTGCCGGGACTGCTGGCCACCCGACGTGAGCGTGATTGGCCCCAAGGGGTGGTCTTGACCGACGACTATGCGCCGTTTGATCTGCTGATGGGCGGGGAGATGACAGATGGGGGTCCACCCGCCATGGCCCCATCACAGAGCCGGTGAAATGGCCGTGGTGGCCCACTTGTCGTCAAATTCATCAGCAAATTCGGTTGGGTGTGAGCCGGGACCGAGGCAAAAGAACGGTCTTGCTTCCGCGTAGGGGCCTATGCTATAAGGGGCGGCGCTCTCAACAGTGGCCGGGCGGACGCTCAATCAGTGGGTCGTGATCACATCGGCTGTGGGATTGCTCATTCACTAACCTCATCACGTCATTCATTTTCAAAGGGAGGTAGGCCATGGGTAAAATGATCGTGGCGATATTTTTCGGCCTTGTCATCATTGCAGGTGGGGCGTCGTCCTCGGTGGCTCACCATGCGGGCGGCGTGGAGGTCGGCGACCTGGATACCGGCTCCGTCGTCGGTCAGCCGTTCAAGGAGTTGCCGGTTGACGCGGAGATTCAGGCCATCGAATTTGGCGGCGTCAAAGCCTGGTACCCGCCCACGACCGTCGTTGATTTTAAGAGCCGTACCGGACGCCCGGTGGTGTTGAAGGTGACGAACAATTCAACCGCCGAGCACGGCTTCTTCATGACGGCGGATGCGGCATTCGAGGCGCCAAGCGTGCTGAAGATAAAACTGGTGCTGAAACCCGGCGAGACCAAGTATATCGGGATCCCGACCAGCGATCTCTTCTACGCGACCACCGGGAGCACGTTCATTTATACCTGCCACCTGCATCCGGCTCACGTTGGCGGCAAGTTCGTGGCGTTGGGCCGCTAACGACAGTCCGGCTTACAGGCGATCAGCGAAAACGCCCCGTCCGCCGTATCAAGGCGAGCGGGGCGTTTTAATGTGGTGAAGACGGCCGATTCAGGCTTCTTCAGGCTGGCAGTTCACGGTCCCATCAAGTGGAATATTCTGAGCGGCGGCCAGTTTTCCTCCGACGATCAGCAGCAAGTACCGTTTCTCGGTCGGTGACAGGCTGAACAGGCTCATGACAACCGTATTGAGGTCAACGACCATTTCGTCCTCGGCCTGCCACTGCGTCGCGTTCACGATCCAGAAGTGACTTCGGGCATCGGGGAATTGCTTCGCCATGAAACCCTCGATGACCCCGGAGACGTCGCCGGTGGTCCCTTGCACGGGCGCCGCGCCCCACAGGACCATCCACAGGCACAACAGCACAGCCCATTTGGTTCGCATGACAGAAAGTATAGCACGAAGATCGGCTCAGTCGAGCTTCTGAGCCGTTTTCCTGGAGCGCTGAAAAAAAGCCCCATCCCGGACCAGGATGGGGCTTGTCATGTGAGGGCTCTGATTCGCTGGCGAGAACCCGAACGCGGTCGGCCGGCGGCGGTTAGTTCCTGACGCCGCTCCAGACTTTCGCGTCGTCAATGTGCTTCTCCGGATTCAGCTTCTTGGCTTTCTCGAGCAGGACCTCGGTGGTTTCCGGATAGGCTGGATCCGAGATGCAACAGTTGTCAACTGGGCAGACGGCGGCGCACTGCGGCTCGTCAAAATGGCCGACGCACTCGGTGCAGCGGTCATGGGTGATGATATAGATACTATCTCCCTCGCCCTGACCGTCACCCACATGGTACCCTTTCGTTTCCGCATCGCTCCGCGTTTCGAAAATGGCCTCATTAGGGCATTCCGGTAAGCAGGCTCCGCAAGAGATGCATTCAGCGGTAATTAACAAAGCCATAATCCCGGCCTCCTTACGAACTGTATTGACAACTCCGCGCGCCCCCCACCATATTCATGTGACAACGTGCGTTTATTCTAGACCCTGCCCCTTTTCCAAGTCAACAGAGAAAGTAGTGATCAGAAGGCCCATGTCGTTGATCTGTATGGGCCATTGGGCCTAGGCCGACCGAAATTGTGAGGAGAACGCGTGGAACCGTCGACACCATCAAAGTCTCCCACAAAGCACAGTCGTGTGGTTGTGCTCCTGGGCCTGTCCCTCATGCTGGTCGTCGGCAGTCTGTTTCTGACCAATTGGAAAGACACCGACATTATCATCGTGACGTTTCCAAGCGGGGCGCAGATCGACGCGGAGGTGGCCGATACCCCGGAAAAGCTCCTGTTTGGTCTGGCATTCAGGGAGGGATTGCCCCCGGACTCGGGGATGCTGTATATCTTCGAAACCTCCGACCGCCACCGGCTGCGGACCAAGGGGTTTAAAATTCCGGTCGACATGATCTGGGTGGATGCCAGCCGGCACGTGGTCCACCTCGTGGAGAGCGCGGATCCCTGTCTACAGGATCCTTGTCCCTGGTACGGTCCGCCACCGGAAAAGGCCAGATACGTGATCCAAACGGCCGCGGGGTTCCTCAAGCAGGAGCGTCTGGTGCCGGGCGCGGAGCTAAAATTCACGCTCCGCTTGTGATCCGGGGTGCCCCGGCCCGCCGGTCCGCGTCCCCGGAAAGGTGGATCGCCCTGGAGCAGGAACGCGCGCGCATGGATGGATTCCAGTTAGCCGCCCGGATCGACGAAATCCCACCGGGTGAATCCAAAGTGGTAGAGGTGAATGGGAAACCCATCGCCGTTTTCAACGTCGGGGGGAGCTTCTATGCCATTTACAATACCTGCCCCCATGAAGGCGGCCCGCTCGGCGAGGGACGTCTGAAGGGCTACGTCGTCTCGTGTCCCTGGCATGACCTGTCGTTCGATGTCCGCAACGGGCGGGGGACCGACGCCGGCGGCTATTGTGTCGGGAGTTACGAGGTGAAGGTCGAGGGTCACGAGGTGTACGTCGGCGCTCGCCGGAAGGCCTAGGAGGTGGATCACGATCGGCGTGCAGACAGGGCCTGCGGGGCGGTGTGCCAGGGTGTGTGATGGATGAAGACACCCGCACCCCGTAACCAGGTCGCGCTTGTCACCGGTGGAAGCAGCGGGATCGGTCTGGCGATCGCACAGACTCTGGTGGACGCCGGGATGCGCGTCGTGGTGGTCGGGCGGAGCCGGACCCGCCTGCGCGCAGCCGCGGGGCAGTTGCTCGCGGGAGCACAGGGCGGGAGCGGAGAGCGGGGAGCGACGTCTCGCGTGCTCGCGGTGACGGCGGATGTCTCGAAGCCGGGCGACGTGAGACGGGCGGTCCGGCAGACGCTCGCTCGATTCGGCCGGATCGACGTGCTGGTGAACAATGCGGGAACGTCCGGACGCGGCCGCGTGGAGGATCTCTCCGAAAGGGACTGGGATCGCATCCTCTCCGTCAACCTGCGCGGGGCATTCCTCTGCGCGCGCGCCGTGCTGCCGTCGATGAAGCGTCAGCGGCGAGGCTATATCGTCAATATCTCGTCCCTGGCGGGGAAGATCGGCATGGCCGGCAGCGGCGCCTACTGTGCCTCAAAGTTCGGACTGGTGGGACTGAGCCAATCGATCGGCGAAGAAGGGGCGCCGTGGAATATTCGTGCCACCGCGATCTGCCCGGCCTACGTCAACACGCCGATGGTGCGAGGCGCGCCGGTGGATCCCTCTCGGATGATCCAGCCGCCGGACATCGCCGCGACGGTCGTGTACCTCTTGGGCCTCACGGACTATGCGGTGGTGAAGGAAGTCGTGGTGGAGCGCCAAGGAGCTGAGTAAGGGGCGGCGCGGCAAGGAGCGGGCACACGGTGAGCGCGGCGTCGGTAAACGAGGGATCCGTCGGCGACCAGGATCGGGACGCGAAGGCCATCACGGCCGCCAACGGCGCCAGCTTTCAGATCCATCTGTGGGAGGATCGGACCCGCGGAGAGCTCTGGGTCCCGGTGTACGATCCGGCGTCGCTGGCCCTGGTGAGCGACGAGTTCCTTCGGACCGCCAGCAACAACGCGGTGGAGGCGGGACGTCGAACGTTCGAATTCCGGGCGGTCGCCCCCGGCAGGCACCGGCTGGTGTTCGAGAAGCGGATGGGATGGAAATTCACGGCTGAAGACAGACGCGTGTTCCTGGTGGGGGTCGCCGACGGGACCGGTCGCGCTGGGGGTCACTGATGCCCGACATCGGATTTCTGAATGGGCGGTTCATGCCGTTGGAGGAGACACAGGTCCCGGTGGAAGATCGCGGGTTCCAGTTCGGCGACGGGGTGTACGAGGTGATCCGAACCTATCATGGCAGGCCCTTCCAGCTCGATGCGCACCTGGCTCGGCTGGAGCGGAGCGCCAAGGGCATTGAGTTGCCGGTTCCCTTTCAGACCCGGGAATGGCAGGGCTATGTCGGTGAGGGCATTCGACGGGGCGGGTATGCGGAGAGCAAGGTGTACATCCAGCTCACCCGCGGGGTGGCGCCCAGAGACCATCTGTTCCCGGCGGCGGCCCGTCCGACCGCCGTGATGACCATCCGGGAGATGCAACCCCTGAACCCGGCCTTACGCTCGGCCGGAGTGGCAGCGATCACGGTCGAGGACCTGCGCTGGGGGAGGTGTGACATCAAAAGCGTGAACTTGCTGCCCAACGTCATGGCCCGCCAGCGTGCCAAAGAGGGTGGAGCCTTTGAGGCGATCTTTGTGCGCGGGGGAGAGGTGACCGAGGGGACGGTCAGCAATGTGGTGCTCGTACGGGACGGGGTGCTGATCACCGAGCCTGCGGGAGCGCGGATCCTGTCGGGCGTGACCCGCGCGATCGTGCTGGCCCTTGCGCGCAAAGAGGGAGTCTCAGTCCAGGAACGGGCCGTCGGCCTGGATGAGCTGCGCGGAGCGGACGAGGTTTTTCTCACCGGCACCACGGTGGAAATTCTGCCGGTGGTCCGTCTCGATGGGGCGCCGGTGGGGACCGGGAAACCGGGGGCGCTCACCGCGCGGCTGTAC
>JBOHOM010000113.1:0-4141 GCA_050731075.1 Nitrospiraceae bacterium | reverse complement strand
CGTCTGCTTCGAGATCAGGCCGATGGCCAGCAGCGCCCCGCTGATCCCCGCCAGGACCGCTCCGCTCCCCAGACGGCTCCCGACGTCGCCAGCCAGCTCCAGCCAGGGAAGATGCACGGAACGGAGGAATCGCGCCAGCGGCAAGTCGAGCTGGACCACGCCCCAGAAGACGACAGCCAGCGCGATGCAGGAGCAGGCAATTGGCAATAGGCTATGGGCGAGCGGGGGGAAGGCCATGGGCCATGGGCGATGGGCTATTGGTAAGATTCGTCCTCCCATGGCCTATAGCCTCTGGCCCATTGCCATCACCATTGCCTATAGCCCCTCGCCTATAGCCTTCATGGAATCCAATCAGCCAGAAAGATGTTGAACTCGCCGCGCGCGGGCGTGTTCCGGTCCGACACCCACACCAGTGTCTTGCCGTCCGGCGAGAACATCGGAAAGCTGTTGAATCGGCCGGAGAACGTGATGCGCTCCAGGCTGGTGCCGTCGTCATTGATCAGATAGAGGTGGAAGGTGGGAGGGAGGCCACCCCCTCCCTCGCCTCCCCCTTCAAGGGGGAGGGAGGGGTGCGGGAGGTTTGACGAGAAGATGATCCGCCGGCCGTCGGCATGGAAGAACGGCGCGAAATTGGAGGCTCCATTGGCGGTCACCTGCCGCTTGCCGGTCCCGTCCGCCTGCATCACAAAGATCTCGAGCTGGCCGGGCTCCACCAGTTTCTGAGCCAACAGGGCCTGGTACTGCTCCACTGTCGCTGCGTCGCGCGGATGAGAGGCCCGATAGACGATCCGCCGGCTGTCGGGGGAAAAGAACGCGCCTCCGTCGTAGCCGATCTCCTGCGTCAGCCGGCGTACGTGGGTCCCATCCAGGTTCATCGCATAGACATCCAGATCGCCGTCCCGCACCGAGGTGAAGACGATCGTCTTGCCGTCCGGAGAGATCGTGGCCTCGGCGTCATATCCGGGCGTGGCGGTGAGTCGCTGAAGCTGCTGGCCGTCCAGCCTGACCGAAAAAATGTCGTAGTCGTCCAGCGCCCATCGGTACCGGCCTTCTCTCCGGGGCTTCGGGGGGCACTCGGGCCCACTGAGGTGCGTCGAGGCAAACAGCACCCGCCGATCACCCGGGAAAAAGTAGCCGCACGTGGTGGCGCCGGTGCCGGTGCTGACCAGACGGACATTGGCGCCATCCAGATCCATCACGTACATCTGGTAGCAGCCCAACCCGGGGCCGCTGGCCGGTTGCGCCGCTCCCGAACTCCCCATGATCCAGTTATTTGTGGATTGGAAGATCAGCTTGGTCCCCTCGAACGAAAAATAGGCCTCCGCGTTCTGGCGACCCACGGTGAGCTGGCGGATATTGGCCAGATGGCGCTCTACCGGAGTGGGAGAAGGTTGAGGTTGAGGCTGAGGTTGAGGTTCAGCCTGAGCTAGGAAACCAGCAAGTACTGCCAGCAGCCCAATCAGCACAAGCGGGAGAAGGCGAAACCGATCCTTAACCTTAGCCTCAGCCTTAGCCTTCAGGGGAATCACCTCAACCTTAACCTCAGCCTCAACCTTGGGGCGCATCGAAACGCACCTCCATCTCCTCCTGCGACGGAGGGAAGTCCCCTCGCGCCACCACGGCCCCGTCGCGGAACACCAGGTAACTCTGCCATCCATAGAAGAACAGCAGGCGCGCCACCTTGGCCGCGGCGGGCGGCGTCAGCCCGTAGAAGAGGGTCACGACCCGATCGGGGCGATCAGCATGGCGGCAGGAGAGCAGGAGCGCCATGCCCGGTCCCTCGTAGCTGCGCCCATCAACCGTAAACCGATCCCGCCCGAGACTGACTGCATTCCCGCAGCCACGGGCGGCCCAGTCCGCCGCGCGGTTGACGCCGGGCCCGCCCAGGATCAACACCGACCCGCGCGCCGCGGCGGCGTCCTGATCGGTGGCCTGGACACTCACCGGCTTTTGCCCGGGGTCCTGCCCGCCTTTCTCCGACGCCAGACGGGCCACCAGGTCCTGGTAGGGGGCGCGCTCGGCCTCCGTCCCGCCGGCAGGCGGCACCACGGACCGCTCCCGGTCAGTGACGAACAGGTTCAGCATGGGCGGGAGTTGCTCTCTGGCCAGCCGGCGGAACGTCTCAAAGTCGGGGTCGACTTGGAGACTGAGCGGCCTGCCCGGGACCGACAGCGTGAACACCTGGTCGGCCGAGTCCATGGCGACTATCGTGGCATGGACCGTTCCTCCTTCCGCCTTCACCGCCAGCGGGAGACGAAGCCGGTACGCCGCGCCGACTTGCGCGAGCCGAACCCTCAGAGTGACCGCACCGCCGGGCAACCCGTCGCCGGAGGTCACGGCCTCGGCGATGCTCAGGCTGGGGGCTCCCGCACCCTCCACCCACTGCGCGAAAAACCATCGGAGATCCCGCCCTCCGGTCTCTGTAAACACGCGCTCCAGATCCCCCCACGCTGCGGAGGAACCTCCGTAGTCGGCCACCAACTTGCGGAGACCGGCCCAAAACGCCTCGTCCCCGATCTCGCGCCGCAGCATGTGGAAGACCATCGCCGCTTTTTGGTAGCCGATGGCGTTGTCCTTCTGGTCGGATTTTCGCCGGAACCGTCCGACCGGGTAATCCGTGTCCGGACGGACGTAGACCGCGTACCCCAGCAGCATCATCCGTCGCTGCTCGCGAGCTTGTTCGGCTTTGCCGGTCAGCTCGTCATAGTAATAGTTGGCCAGGTAGGTGGTCAGCCCCTCCGCCCAGTTGCCCGTCCCCGGGTCGTTGAACACCCAGTTCCCGAGCCACGAATGCACGATCTCGTGGCCGAGGGCGAAGGGCTGGACGTAATGCCGCTTCACGACCCCGCTCCCCAGCAGGGTGAACGACGGCATCCCCAACCCGCTCGCGAAAAAATTCTCCACCACGGCGAACTTCGGGAAGGGATAGGGGCCTAACAGCTTCGTGTACGCCTCAAGGTACCGGACCGATGCCTCCAGATACTCGTCGGCCAGATGCGCGTCATCCGGGAACAGATAGGCGGCCACCTCGATCCTGTCGCCAGCAGGAGGATGCCACTCCCGCGAAGCTTTGACAAAGCGGTTCGCCACTAAGGTCAGCGCTTCAGTCCGACCGGCCACCTCCCAGTCGGCCGTGACAGACCTGTCCCCGGAGGTGCCGGATACCTGCTTGTGGCGTTGCCGTCCCTGGGTGACCGCCTCCCATCCGTCCGGAGTGGTGACGCGGACCAGGTAGATCGGACGCGCCCCCAGGACGTCCGGATACCAGTGGGTCTCCCCGCTGAGATAGACGCCCTCGCTGCCGATGTGTCCCGCGGTCTCGCTCGGCGTCACGAAGCGGAGATGGCGCGGTTCACGCGGAGGATCGTGGATCACGCCCTCATAGCTCCAGTCCATGGTCAGGGTCCGATCCGACCCTGCCGGAGCGTCCACACGCACCGTCACCCACTGGACCTGTTCCTCCTCGCCGCTCAGGCTTGCCTCCCTCTCGCCCATCCCCTCAGGCCTCGGCCCCGGAGCCTGAACCGTGAAGGCCAGAGGGAGCAGGTCAGCGCCGCGCCGCTGCTGGATGCGGGTCACGCGCAGCGCGCGGTTGAGCGAGAACGAGACTTGTTGGAACTGAGCGGTGAGCGCTTTGAGGGTGATCCGATCAGTGGCGAGAATCTGGTGACGGGCAGGAATCAGAGTGACCGCGAGCTCGTGGCTCAGCAGCTCGACCGTGCGGCCATCGGAGGGTCCGGCCGAGGCGGACCCGGCGGACGTGTCAGCAGCGGCGGCAAGGGGGAGCCAGAGGATCGTGACCAGCCAGGCAACTCTCCCATCCACGCCATGCACCTAGCCCGCATTATTCATGAACGCTTCTGCTGCAATCGCGGATTCGCTGCTTCGACGAGCCTGCCAGGAATCTAAGCCTACGGGAGGCAAAGTGCTCATCCGCTGCGAATTGATCGAACGCAGCGGTTCAAGCGAAGCTTGGTATGGCGGACGGGCTCGCCACTTAGTCCCTCAACGTACTGGTTCCAGTACGCCTCGCTCCCGTCGCCTACTCGGCTCTGAAGCCTGCCTCGTGGACTCCTACGAAGGGGGCCAGCCCCCTTGTACGATCCCCACGAAGGGGGCACACCCCCTTCGGGAACCCCCA
>JBOHOM010000112.1:0-4118 GCA_050731075.1 Nitrospiraceae bacterium | reverse complement strand
TCTGCGCGGTGATCTCTTCGCCGCAGTTGTAGCAGAAGGGGCGGCCGATCCGGGCGAAGAGCAATCGAAGATAGTCATAGACCTCGGTCACCGTGCCGACCGTGGAGCGCGGGTTATGGCTGGTGCTTTTTTGCTCGATGGAGATGGCGGGCGAGAGCCCTTCGATGGAGTCCACGTCCGGCTTGCCCATCTGCTCCAGGAACTGCCGCGCGTAGGCGGAGAGCGACTCCACGTAGCGGCGCTGCCCCTCGGCGTAGATGGTATCGAAGGCGAGGGAGGACTTGCCGGACCCGCTCAGGCCCGTAATGACCACGAGCTTGTCCCGTGGAATCTCGACGTCGAGATTCTTGAGATTGTGCTCACGCGCACCGCGGATGACGATCGAGCCGCTCACTCTTACCTCATCGGTAGACGTCCCTGCGATGGCCTACCGCTACAATCTCGACGATCTTCTCTTCGTCATCTATGTTGTAGAGAATGCGGTACTGTCCAACACGCAACCTATATTCTTCCCGGTTAGACAATTTCTTGATCCCTTGAGGTCGCGAGGTGTGTCGTAAATCGAGGATGCGTTCGGTCAGACGTGCATGAGTAGAATCGTCGAGACGCTCAAGCTCCTTTTCAGCAGACCGACGTACACGGACGGTGTACGTCGTGCTCGCTTCTTGGCACGGTCAGGCAAGTAATCCTCGAAAGGCCTCGAAGATTCATTCCGCCGCTTCTCGAACACGGCTAAATCCAGAAGATCCTCGCGAAACTCCCTGTCCGACACGAAGCGGCGAACCACCACTTTTCGTTCCGTCTTCGGCAAAGCCCGAAACGCCGTCCAGAAAACTTCGGCCGTCGCGTGAGCGCCACTGCCCTTCGCTTTCATGTTCACGCTCCTCCCTTCCACTCTCCGGAAACGATCAGAACGGGGGCATTATAGCACGGGGATTCCCAAGGTCACCTCCTCGGGCTGCTGATACAGTTGATTGAGGCGGCTTTTGAGGATGATCGAGCCGGCCATAAGAGGCGGGATTATACCATGCCGTTTCAGCGACTCGGCGTCATGCCCAGGAACCGCCAGGGCTCACTGACCGGCCTAGGCAAGAATGTACCGGCCCGATTTCCTCGTTCCAATCCGGCGGACCATTCCCGCCTCCAGCAATGGATTCAGCAGGTTCATGGCTCCTTGCTTGGAGATACCGAGGCCTTCCCGGATCTGACGCGGAGTAAGGCTCTTCCGATCCCTCAGCATCCCAAGGAGGAGCTCCTGTTTTGGCCTCAGCACGATCTTTTTCGGACCGGCTCGAGCCGCCAAGCGCTGAACCCTCACCCATACGCTCTCAAGCGTCAGGTAGAGCCCCTCGGCCGTGTACTCCAGCCACCCGCTGAGATCGCCTCCTTGCCGTCGCACGGCGTCAAGGGCCCGGTAATATCGAGGCCGGTCCTTCCAATAGAATTCATCAACCGAAAAGATGTGGTGAGTGTCGAACCCTCGCCGATAGAGCTCCCACAAAGCCAGGGCACGGCCGACGCGACCATTCCCGTCGGCAAACGGATGAATGTCTTCGAAGCGAAAGTGAATAATGCCGGCGGTGATCACCGGTGACCACCTGATCGAGTCCCCGTTCCACCAGTCCAACAGCTCGGCCATCAGCCCCGAGACCATCTCCGGACCCGGTGGCAGGTGCTGGCCGACCCTGACCCGGATATCCCGATAGCGGCCCGCATCGCCCTGGTCCATGACGCCGGAAGCGACGATCTTATGAAGCCTCAACATGGCCTCATGCGTAATCCGCATCTTCCGACTCTGCCGCTCGACGAAGCGGAGACCGGCCAGGCAGTTGAGGACCTCGCGGCTGGAGCGTTCTGTCGCGGTGGGCAGGGGCTTTCCTTCCGCTAAAAGACGCACCTCTTCGAGCGTCAGGGGATTCCCTTCTATCGCGGTGGAACTGTGCGTGTTGCGTTCTCGGGCATCTTTCTGAAGCGCAGGAATCCACGGCACCTGGATTGTCGCGCCCATGATCTTCTCACGGAGGCCAGCGATCTCTTCGAGTCTTCGCGTCAGATGGGCGGTAACCGTGAATTCCGGCTGGTAAGCCATGAGGCAAGGGTATTGGATAAGTCAAGTATAAGTCAAGTGATGAGTCAACCTGACATGCAGCAAATGCCGAGCCGAAAGGAGAGAGGCCCAGCGAGAACGAGGACAGAGTGGATCGGGGGCAAATTCCTGGTGAAGGTCTGTTGAACGGGCTGCGCCTGGACCCTACTGTCTCCGCCGCTTCCGGATGCTCGGTCGCTGAAGCGCTTCGCCCCAGTGGGAGAGAAACGCCGTGACGAATTCGTGCTCCTTCGCGGGTTCGACCGCGAGACGCGAGAGCGCCAGTGCTACCGCCAGGGCGATGTGGTAGCCCTCGGAACGGGACGCGGCCGCGCGGCGATAGGCGGGATGGGCTTCGTTCACCACGACGGTGGACTCGACCAGGCGCCCGAGTTCGGGATCCTCGGGAGCTTGCTCGAATCTGATGCTCAGACCGTAGCGAGCCGGGCGCAGCTTGCCGCCGGTTCCAGGCAGGACGGCTCCACCGGGGATCGGCTCCGACTCGCCCTCCGCCACTGCGTGAGGGCCTCCCTCGACCACGGGCTGTTCGGGCTGCTCAGGCTCGCCCGCTTCCCTTTGGCCTTCTTCAGCTCGCTGCATCACCGCCGCGGCGACTAAGGCCTGGCCGTCCCTCGCGCTTCCTTCTCGCCCAATCGGCAGGCGTTTCTGTCCACCGGCCCGGCGTTCGACCAGTGAGGCAAGCAACGGAAACTCTTCCGCGAGATCCACCAGCACCTGTTCGAGATCGCGCTCCAGCGGGCGCAAGGCGCGCCGCCGCGCCTCGTCGGTCGGTTCGCGGGCGTCGCCCCAGGCCTCGAGCTGCCGCGACACGGCCTCCTGGATCGCCTTGCGGTAGCCCAGATAGAGGCTGCCACGGGCTCCGACTCGCACGAAATCGCCTTTGTTGAGCGTCAGCGTCGCCGCCAGCGCAGGCGCCTCAATGACGCCGCCCACCCGATCGGGCGCCGAGGGCGTGATGCCGAGCCAGTCCCACCCCCGCTTGATCACCTTCCCGAACGTGCTGATCGCAACGCCGCGTTGCTCCTCGGGCCAAGGAAGTTCCGCCAGCATCAGATAACCGACTGCGGACGGCTTCCGCTTGCGAGCCAGGCAGATCGCCAGCCGCGCCGCCTCCGGCGTACGGCGGCGCCGTCTGTCCAACGCACGACCGTTGACCTGGAACGTGACGCCGGAGGGATAGTGCGTCGACAGGATCTCGTCAAACTCGGGGTCGAGGAGGGGCTGATATTGGCGCCGCAGCGTGCCCTCGATGAAGCCTTCATCCAGCAGGGGCGACAACGCATTCTGGAGTTTGAGCCGGACGCCGGTCCCTTGTTCCACCACCAGACCCGGCGGCGGCATCCACTTCCACGGGGCCCGGTGACGCGAGGTCAAGGACCACCGGGTGGCGATGTGGGTCTTGCCCCGTCGGGTCTCGGTCACCACTTCCTCGCTGGCTAAGAGCCCGAGCTTGATGCCGACGCCGGCAAACCCGATGCCCTCGCCTCGCGTCTTGGTGGTGGTCGCCAGGTCGTGATACCGGATCAGGTCGCGCCGTTGCATGCCGGACCCGTTATCCACGGCGGTCAGAGTGGCTTCCACCGCATCTGTCGCCAAGCAGACGCGACTCGCCCCCGAATCCAGCGAGTTGGCAACCATCTCCGTGAGGATGGTCTCCTCCAGCGCGCCGGGGTACGCGTCACGCAGGTCCTCAAGGAGATGGAGCAGATCAACGCGGGTCTCGCCCACCGCGACTCCTCTGTTCTAGCGGGAACAGTGGCAAGCTGTCCCGCGGAATCTCGACGTCCAGATTCTTGAGATGATGTTCCCGCGCTCCGCGGATGATGATCGAGCCGGCCATAAGAGGCGGGATTATAACATGCCAATGAGGCTCTTGACATGCCCTGCTTGCACGTCTAATATACGTACGATTATAAGGAGAACCACATGCCAAAGGCGACCCTGAAGAAAGAAAAGTGGACGCTGTCATTTGATCCGGTGTTGAAGAATCTTGTGGTCAAGGCCGCGCATC
>JBOHOM010000111.1:0-2337 GCA_050731075.1 Nitrospiraceae bacterium | reverse complement strand
GCCGCGGCTGATGCCCAGGGTTGGGGCGGGTCTCCGTGCTCGTCACCGGACCCACCACCTCACATTGATTGCGACCCTCCTTATGAAGTATCCTAGCACTTCGCTCGTTCGACCCAGAGGCTCTCGACGGGTCAACCTTAACCTCAGCCTCAGCCTGCTTGGCAAGGAGCGAGACCGTATGGCCGGATTTCCGATACAGCCTGCTCGGCGGATCAAGTCCCTGCCGCCCTATCTCTTTGCCGCGATCGACGAAGTGAAGCAGAACGCTCTCGCCCGCGGGATGGATATCATCAACCTTGGGATCGGCGACCCGGACTTGCCGACCCCCGCCCCGATCATCGAACGGTTGAAGCAGGCGGCAGCCGACCCGAAGAACCACCAGTATCCCTCCTATGAGGGCCTCCTCTCGTTCCGTCAAGCGGTGGCTGCCTGGTACAAGCGGCGGTTCGGGGTGTTGCTGGACCCGACCTCCGAGGTCCTGACGCTGATCGGTTCCAAGGAAGGCATCGGGCACGTTCCGCTGGCCTTCGTGAACCCCGGCGATGTCGTGTTGGTGCCGAGTCCAGGCTACCCCGTCTATCCGGTCGCGACCGGCTTCGCGGGCGGCGTCGCGCACCTCATGCCGCTGACGAAGAAGAACGCCTTTCTGCCCGATTTGGGGGCAATCCCCAAGGCGGTGGCCAAGAAGGCGAAGCTGATGTTCCTCAATTCGCCCAACAATCCCACGTCGGTCGTCATGAGCAAGGACTACTTCAAGCGGGTCGTCGCCTTTGCGCAGACGCACGAGATCATCGTCTGCCATGATGCGGCCTATTCGGAGATCTATTACGATGGCCGGCGGCCGGCGAGTTTTCTTGAGGTCGAGGGCGCGAAAGAGGTCGGCATCGAGTTTCACTCTCTGTCGAAGACCTTCAACATGACCGGTTGGCGCCTCGGGTTCGCGGTAGGGAACCGACAGGTCCTGACGGCGCTGGGCAAGGTAAAGAGCAACCTGGACTCGGGCGTCTTCCAGGCCGTCCAGGAGGCCGGCATGGCGGCCCTCCAACTGGGCGACTCCGTGACGGACGGCTTACGGAAGATCTACCAGGAACGGCGGGATGTCCTGGTGCCCGGCCTCAAGAAGCTGGGCTTCGCGGTGGATCCCCCGCCCGCAGCCTTCTACGTCTGGGTTGCGGTGCCGAAGGGCTATACCTCGGCGTCGTTCACCACACACCTGCTGGAGAAGGCCGGCCTCGTGACGACGCCGGGGAACGGGTTCGGCCAGGCCGGCGAGGGCTACGTCCGCATGGCCTTGACCGCGCCCAAGGAACGGTTGGCGGAGGCGGTCGAACGAATCCGAAAAGCCGGATTCTAATTTTGAATGTTGAATTGTGAATGTTGAATTTGTGGGGACCAGCCCCTCTGTAATTCAACATTGAAAATTCACAATTCACGATTCGAGCCCTTATGGTACGGGAGATCGTCTACATCGGCGTTGGCTCCAACCTCGGTGACCGGTTGGATTTTTGCGATCGGGCTGTGACGCTGCTGGGCCTGCTCCCCAACACACAGGTCATCGCGGTGTCGTCGCTCTACGAAACGGAGCCGGTGGCCGATGCGGGGAATCCGGGAAGCGGCTGGTTTCTGAACGGCGTCGTGCGCCTGGAAACAGAGATGATCCCGGCTCGCCTCCTGGAGGTCTGCCGCGACATGGAGCGAGCGTTTGGCCGGGATCAGGAGAGGCGCGAAGGGCCCCGAACGCTGGACCTGGACATCCTGTTCTATGGGAAGCAGGTGATCAACCAATCCGATCTCGTCATTCCTCACCCCCGGCTTCATCTCAGACGGTTTGTCCTGACCCCCATGGCCGAGCTCGACCCTGACTGGCGACATCCTGTCCTCAACCGAACCGTGAGAGACCTCTTGGATCATCTCGCCGATCCTGCCGAAGTGCGCCGGCTCAATCCGCAGCCCAACTCCCGATACGGCTTCCGCCCCGCCTGCAGCGGCCGGTCCTCGGCGACTCCCTGATGCGAATCCTCCGCACCGTCCGGTCTATGACGGCATGGTCCGCCTCGCTCCACCGGGAGGGGGTGATGATCGGACTGGTGCCGACCATGGGCGCGCTCCACGCCGGGCACCGGGCGCTGATCAGAACGGCCCGGTTGTCCTGCGACGCCCTCGTGGTGAGTCTGTTCGTGAACCCGCGTCAGTTCGGCCTGCGCGAAGACTTTTCCCGCTATCCGAAGCGGCTCAGGTCAGATGCCGGGCTGTGTCGAGCGGAGGGAGTGGACGTGCTGTTCGTCCCGGCCGGAGCGGAGATGTATCCACCCGGGTTTGCCACGTCCGTCGCAGTGC
>JBOHOM010000110.1:0-4686 GCA_050731075.1 Nitrospiraceae bacterium | reverse complement strand
ATGCCGTGAGAGTCGGCAAACTTCGTGTCGCGCGAGGTGATCAGCTTCGCCGAGACCGATTTCGGCAGGTCGGAGATGGTGAGCGCATAGACGTCGTAGGACAAGGGAGCCACCGGCCAGCCACCTCCCGAGTTGAGGAACATGACGCCCCCCACCTGCACGCCGCCGCAGCCGGCGGGATGAATCTCGTTGTTGTCCAGGGTGGCGACGATCTTCATCGGGGTTTCCGTGACATCCACCACGAACAGCCCGCCGCCCCGCAAGGTGATAAACGCGTATTTGCTGGTCGCTTCGGTGATCGGGCAGATCGGGGCCGTGTCCGGACGCTCGCCGCCCTCCAGCGCCCCCAGGTTCATCACGTCCGTCGCCGGATCGAAGGTGAACTTATGAGCCTTGTAGTCTGTCCAGATCCGGATGAACTTCTTCTCCGCAATGTTGGCGGCGAGCACCATTTTCATGTCCGGCGTGGGCCAGGCCGCATGGACCATCTTGCCCATGCTCAGGCAGGCTTCCAATTTCCGGGTCTCAGCCTCCATGAAGAGCACCTGGCCGCTCAAGAACGAGAGGATGGCGTGAGATTGGTCCGCGGTGAAGAAGAGCATGTGCGGGCGGCGGACCGACTTCTTGGTGGAGTCCTCGCAGAACTTCCGCACGTCGCCGGCGAGGTCTAAAGCCAGGGTAGGTTTCGCCTCGGAGGGTTTGGCCGCCAACTTGCCGCCATTGTAGATGTACAGGAACCCTCCGCTTTCTTTCCCGGTATCGGATTGATCAGTGACCCAGACCTCGTACGCGTCGGCGGCGGAGGACAGCCCCCAGGCCACGGCCGCCAGGAGTGCTAGCGGCATCACCAGGAGTCGTATCCGGCTCCCTGCGTGAATGGTGAATTGCATCCTCATCGAAGGCCTCCTTATTTCTGGACGGTCGAACCGCCTTGGGGGTGCATGGGGTAAGGGAAGCGTCACTGCCAGGGTGGTACGAACGCTCCCATACTAAGCACCAGTCGGGCTTCTGTCAACACGAAGGGGGCACGGGGTCCGTCGGGCTGAAGGGCCATCATCGAGCCCGGATTCCTATTGACCGTCCGAAAAAGCCTGTGTTAGCTTTAGTCACATCCGTTCGCTGAGCGGCCAGGAGCAGCGGCCTGAAACTGCGGTGAGCGCCCGGTCAGCCCGCCTCTTGATCATTCCGGTTTCGTCCCCGGGGGAGCTTCGGCAATGTGGAGCGGCTGAGTCCCGCTCAGGGAGGGGTGACCAGAGTCAATCACCATGGCGGACAGCGTTGCCGAACAGATCGCGGCTCTGAAGGACGAGGACTGGGCCATCCGCGAGGAGGCGGCTGCGGCCTTGGGGTCGTCCCGCGATACGCGGGCGGTGATCCCGCTCGTGGCGGTGCTCAGGGACCCGGACCGCGCTGTTCGGGATGCGGCGATCACCGCGTTGACCGCGATCGGGGAGGCGTCCGTTCCGGCGTTGGCCGGCTGCCTCACGGATCGCGATCTCACCCTTCAGGAGTCGGCCGCCTCGATTCTCGCGGTGATCGCAGACGCCCGCGTCGTCGCCCCCCTCATCGCCTCATTGGACAGTCCGGACTGGATCGTGAGGATGCACGCCGCGAAAGCCTTGGGGCGG
Source organism: Nitrospiraceae bacterium (assembly GCA_050731075.1). Lineage (GTDB taxonomy): Bacteria > Nitrospirota > Nitrospiria > Nitrospirales > Nitrospiraceae > 40CM-3-62-11. The sequence goes on along the minus strand of JBOHOM010000110.1, from coordinate 3,058 downwards.
ATCGGTGACCCCAACGCGGTGAAGCCCCTCCTCCCGCTGCTGCAGGACAAGGTCAAGGCGGTGCGGGTGGATGCAGCCAATGCCCTGGCTCTGCTCGGAAAGGCCGCGGTCCCGTTCTTGGTGGAGGCATTGAAACATCACGAGTGGCTGGTCCGGCTGCACGCAGTGGAGGCGCTCGGCAGGATCAAATCGACCGACACGGTGGAGCCGTTGTTGCACGTGCTGTTCAACGATCGCGATACGGCAGTGCGGGTGGACGCGGCCCGTTCTCTGGGCGAGATCGGAGATCCTCGCGCGGTGGAATTCCTGCTGACCGCGATGACCGACCTGGATGTCCGCCCCCAGGCCGTCGAGGCGCTGGGGAAAATCGGGGACCGGCGGGCGGTGCCGTCCCTGGTCGCGGTGGTGACCGGGTCGAGCAGACCGGCCGAGAGCAGGCCGCTCGATGGATGCGGTGACCGCTGGGACCAGGAGATGGTGGCGATGGAGGCGGCCGTCAGGGCGCTGGCGCAGATCCGGGATGAGGCCACGATCCCCATTCTCGTGGCGGCGTTGCAGAACACCGTCATCCGCGCGGAAGCCGCAGCGGCGCTCAGCGCCTTCGGCCCGCCGGCGATCCCGTTCCTCCTCGAGGTGTTGAAAAAGGAGCGGGACGAGAACATCCTGTTTCACGTCAAGGGAACCCTGGGGCAGTTGGGCTGGAGGCCTAATCGGATATGAGGCGATAGGCGAGAGGCGAGAGGCTATGGGAGATAGTGAAGGCAATGGGCTAGAGGCAATAGGCTATGGGAATACCGACCTAACCTATAGCCTATCGCCCATCGCCTCGAGCCTTCCCCATTGCCCATCGCCCGTCGGCTCGAGCCTGGCATAAGCCATGCCCAAAGAATCACTCGAGACGCTGATCTCGGAACTGACCCATGAAGAGGACTGGCGCCGGATGCGCGCCACGGCCGCCTGCCTGGCGGGCGGTCCGAAGGCGGTGGACGGGCTGATCCACGCGCTGGAGACCGGCAGCGCCGCCTTGAAAATCGAGGCCGCCGGCATGCTGGCGCGCCTCAAGGATCCGCGGGGAGGGGTGCCCTTGGTGCGCTTACTCAGGGACGAGGATGCGGCCGCCCGAAAGGCCGGGGCGTTGGCCTTGGAGCAGATGGCCGGGGTCCTGGATACCCCGGCGGCCTCGGCCCTGGTGCAGGATCTGCATGAGGTGAACGACGACGAGCAACGGCGCGTGGTGACCGCGCTGCTCGGGGTGATCCCCAACGCCATCGAGCCCCTGACCGCGATGCTCAAGCATCCTGAGGGGGAGGCTCGGCTGACCGCGGCGGCGATTTTGGAGCACCTCCTGGACCCTCGCTCCGCAGATGCATTCGTGGACGCGATCGGGGATCCGGCGCTCCAAGAGACTGCGGTGCGCACGCTGAAGAAGCTGGGCTTGGTCCGGGAGCGGATTGATCAGACGTTCGCGGCGCTGCGCGCCGTCGAGGACTCCAGCCAACGGGAAGAGGCCAGAATGGCCGCGGTGATCGAGTTGCTGGGGATCGGCCGCCCGAGCGTCGAGATCCTGATCGAGTACCTTGAGGATGACGATTGGCTGGTGCGCGAGGCGGCGGCGGACCTGTTGGGCAAGATCGGCGATATCCGGGCCGTGGAGCCCCTCATGAAACGGCTCAAGCAGGATCGGGATACCGGCGTCAAGGAAATCTCGTTGAAGTCGTTGGGCTTGATCGGGGATGCGCGCCCGGTGGATCTCTATCTGGACGCGATCCCGATTCGTCCGTTACGGGTCTTCGCGATGGAGGCCCTGGCCAAGGTGAAAAACGTGGAGGTGCTGGGCCCCCACGTGGCATTTTTTGAGGGGTTGAAGAATGACCGCGATGGGTTGGTCTCATACAATGCGGGGGTGATCGTGGACAAGCTCAAGGCGCTGGCTGTGCAGGCCGGGGAAGAGGGCGGGCAGCCGGGCCAGGATGACCAACATGAGTGACCGGGGCGGCGCGGATCAGCCGGCTGAGCGGCACGGCGACCGGATCGATCAACTACTCTCCGCCCTGCAGGACGAGAATGAGGCGCTCCGCGATCACGCGGCCGCCAGTCTCGGCCAGATGGGTGTGGACGCGCTGCCCAGGCTGATCGGCCTGCTGGCCGATGAAGACGCGGTCGTCCGCGAAGCGGCGACGAGCGCCATCGTGCGGATCGGTCCGGCCGCGGTGGAGGAGTTGATCGAAGCGGTGCAGGATGACTCCTGGGCTGTCCGGGAACAGGCCGCGTCGGCCCTCGGCAAGCTCAAGGATCCGAGAGGGGTTGAGCCCTTGATTCGCGCCCTGAAGGACAAGGATGGCGCGGTCCGCAGCTCGGCCGTGTGGGCGTTGGAGCGGATCGGAGATTCGAGAGCGGTGCCGGGTCTGGTCGAAGCGCTGATGGATGGCACCCTCCGGGAGGACGCCGCGCGCGTGCTGAAGAAGATCGGCGACGTGCGGGCGGTCGAGGCGCTGATCGAAGGGCTGCTCGGGCCCAACTGGATGGTCCGACGCCACGCGGCGGAAGCGTTGGGGAAGATCGGGGACCCTCGCGGGGTGGCGCCCCTGATCGAAGCGCTCAAGGACGAGGACTGGCTGGTTCGGCGGAACGCGGCCGAGTCCCTGGCCCGATTGGGCGACAGACAGGCGGTCGCCTCGTTGGTCCCGCTGCTGGAAGACGAGAATGACATGGTGCAGGAAACCGTCGAAGGCGCGCTGGCCAGCCTGGGGTGGAAACGAGCAGAGAGCGGGTAGCTGACAGCGACTAGCGAATGGCGCTGCGCGACCGGCTATTCGCTGCCAGCCATGGAGAAAAGGAGTCACGATGGCAGACGAGGAACCTCTGAAACTGGTCCAAATCTCCCCCAAGGGCGGAGCCAAGAAAGACGGGTTCAACCTCGTCACTGAGAAGGTGGTGTCGGTCAATCCGGAGGCCAGGCAACTGGAAGTGGAATTGCTGGCCTACGACGGGAAGACCGTGCTGCTGGAGGTTGCGGAAGAGGCGGTCGGAGAGCTGCAGAAGATCAAGCCGGGCGATG
>JBOHOM010000109.1:0-9873 GCA_050731075.1 Nitrospiraceae bacterium | reverse complement strand
ACTTTGTGAAGCGTCCGGGCGATCGCCCGGCGCCCCGGCTCGCCCATAATGTCGCCTATGAATAATACCTTCACCGAGCACCAAGACTTGGCTAGAGGCGATGGGCGATAGGCGATGGGCTATGGGGCGTTGACCTAGCTCTCTTCCTATAGCCCATAGCCTCGTGCCTATAGCCTCTCGTGCGTTATTTCGCAATATCCACGAAGCGGCTCTCCCTGATCACGGTCACCTTGATCTGACCCGGATAGGTCAAGTCCTGCTCGATTTTCTTGACGAGCTCGCGGGCAAGCTCGGACGATTCGGCGTCATCGAGCTCATCCTGACGGACGATCACCCGGATCTCGCGGCCGGCCTGGATGGCGTAGGCCTTCTGCACCCCCCGAAACCCGCTCGCCAGCGACTCCAGCTTCTCCAGCCGCTTCACGTACGATTCGAGCGCCTCCCGGCGGGCCCCCGGCCTGGCAGCCGATAACGCCTCCGACGACGCCACCAGGACGGTCTCCACGCAGATCGGCTCGACCTGTTCGTGGTGGGCTGCGATCGCGTTCACCACCTTGGGCGATTCGCCGTAGCGCTTGGCCAGATCGGCGCCCAGCAAGGCATGCGGTCCTTCTTCCTCCTGGCTCACCGCCTTGCCGATGTCATGGAGCAGCGCGCCGCGTTTGGCCAGCTTCACATCCAGCCCCAACTCGGCGGCCATGGTGCCGCAGATAAACGCGGCTTCCCGGGCGTGGTACAGGTTGTTTTGACCGTAACTGGTCCTGTACTTCAGCCGACCGAGCAGCTTGACGAGCTCCGGTTGAACACCCGACAGTCCGACCTCGTAGATGACTTTCTCGGCCTCCTCCACCATCAACTTGTCAATGTCGGTCTTGACCTTTTCAACGATCTCCTCGATCCGGGTGGGGTGGATGCGGCCGTCATGCATCAACCGCTCCAGCGACACCTTGGCCACCTCCCGACGCAACGGATCGAACCCCGAGATGACGACCGCTTCCGGGGTCTCGTCGATGATCAAATCGATGCCCGTGGCGGCCTCGATCGCCCGAATGTTGCGCCCTTCGCGACCGATGATGCGGCCTTTCATCGCGTCGTTGGGAATCGGCACCACGGAGATCGTGGCTTCCGAGACATAGTCCCTGGTGACCCGCTGAATCGATCTGGCGATAATCTCCCGGGCTTCCCGCTCGGCATTTTCCTTCGCTTCATCGACGATCCGCTTCGCGACGCCCGCCGCGGCGAACCGGGCTTCACTTTCGATTTCACTGATCAGCTGACGCTTGGCCTCTTCGACCGTCAACCCGGTGATCCGTTCCAGCGCCTGGCGGTGCTCTTTGATGGCCTGTTCAGAAGCCGCTTCCCTGGCGGCAAGCGTCTCCTCGCGCTTGGCGAGCGCCTGGTCGCGTTTCTCCGCCGTCCCCGTTTTCCGTTCCAGGTTCTCCTCGCGTTGGAGCAAGCGATGCTCCAGGGAACCCAGCTCCGAGCGTTTCTCTTTCTGTTCCTTCTCCAGCTCGGTGCGCGCCTGCAACAGCAAGTCTTTCGCTTCGAGTTTCGCCTCTCGCGCGAGATTGTCCGCTTCGCGTTCCGCTCCCTGAACGAGCGCGCGGGCCTCCGCTTCAGCCTGACTCCGACGGCTTCCGAGCGAGCGCCGGCGAAGCACCTCGTTCATCGCGATCCCCGCCGCCGCGCCGAGAATTCCTGCCATGATATAGACGGCCACGTCCGTAAGAATGGTATTCACCCCCTTCGTGACTGCGTCATCGTTTTCGTGCGGGACAATCGGGCAGCAGGAGCAGGGAGTCAGCGCGAATGAGAGCCTGTGCGGCGAGGGTCGGACTCTGAGGGACCGACAAGAGGCAGGAACTGCTTCAGGAGGCTACAACGTCGCTGTCTTGAACGAGACAACCGGTGTGGGTCGCTACCGCTCTCCGGCGAGAGATGGAGTCGGGCCGGGCTCGGTCATCGCCCGCGGCTCACGACACGCGGGCCGTAGGCGAGCGTTCCCGCATCGCCTGTCCGCCCACGGCCTCGCCCGAAGAGAAGCCGCACCCTTTCGCCGCAACACGGTCTGCGCAACACCCTGGGTCACCACTCCACGCGCCCTTCACCAGTCGATTGCCGATTGAACTTGCTTTTTCAGTTCAGGACCGCCCGTCAGCCTCAACGTTCAGGTTCGCCTCTTGGATGTCGTCACCCGCCACCGCGACTTACTCTGCCCTGCTTCCGCTATGTCTCCATCAATGACGGTACGGTAACAGATCGTCAGGGGCAATGCAAGCGCCTGGTTATCGGACGCGTGAGGGCTGGAGCTGTTCCTCGATCGACTCCATCAGGCACCGCGCCCGCCGCTCGACATCCACTTCGCCTTGTCGCCGAAGCTGCTCGGCCTGAAAGAGCTGATCGGTGATGTTGATCGCCGCCAACAACGCCAGCTTGGCGAAGGTGGCGGTTTTCATCCCCTGGGCGACCCCTCGCATCTGCTCATCGACGTACGCGGCCAAACGTTTGATGTAGTCTTCCTCCGCATCGCCCTTGATGATATACCGATGGCCGTAGATCTCAATCTCGATGTTCTTAGTCAAGGGCCACCTCCTTAGAGTCCTCCACACACTCGAGGAACTCCAATTCTCCCAAGACCTTTTCGATCCTCGATTTGATACCGGACCGATCCTCCGCCCATCGATGGGTCAGCTCTTGCTGCTTCGACAGACGTTCCCGGGCCGTCCGCAGATCTCCGTGCAACGCGGCATTCGTGCGTTTCAGGTCCTGAATCATCTCCAACAGCCCCTGCACTCGGGCCTCCAGCGCCTCCAATTTCTCCAGACCCATGCTCCGCCTCCGTCCCGAGTGAATGCGCCACGCGAGTTCGACCGGAGAAATCGCGGCGAACTATAGAAGCTTCAGCAGACCTTGTCAAGGGAACGGGCGTCGCAGGTTCCACGTCCGAGGCGGTGATATTCCCGAAAGCTGCGAAGCACGCGTTTCACGTACTGGCGGGTTTCCTGGTAGGGAATGAGTTCGACAAATTCATCCGGTTCCTTGTCCCCGTTCTTCGTCACCCACGCCGAGACGGCCGGAGGTCCCGCGTTGTAGGCCGCCACGGCCAGTAGCACGTTCCCGGAAAACTGCTGCAGCAGTTGTTTCAGGTACCCGATCCCGAACCGGATATTGGTCTCCTGGTCGAACAGATCGTCCCGGATCACGTTGGGCAATCCGAACCGCCGGGCCACCGCTTGGGCTGTACCCGGCATCACCTGCATCAGTCCCACCGCGCCGACGCGCGAGATGGCCCGCGCATCGTACTGGCTTTCCTCTCTGATGATCGCAGTCACGAGGTATGGATCGACCTGGCTGCCGGCATGGGCCCGGATCGTGGGGAGATAGCCTGTCGGGTAGCCCACGGTCCATAGTATCTGAGGGGCCGGCTCCCCTCCCCGTTCCAGGGCGTCGCGGAAGTAGAGCCTGACCACTCGCAGCGCGGGGGAATAGGCGCCGGTTTCGTTGAGCAGCGCCGAGAGCTCGAGCAGGATGCTGCGATCACGGGTATAGCGATCCGTCAGAGAGACCAACTCTCTGGCCGCGTCCTGATCCATGCCCAGGATTTTCAACTCGAGCGCTCTCCGGTAGTGAACGTCCTGCCACACCTCGGCCTTGCCGTCCCTCGCCGGTGGCGAGGCGGCCTGTAAAGCGGCGATTGACGGGGGCAGCTGGGCTCGAGCACTTGCCAACTGACAGTAGTACGTGTAGGCGTACCGCTGGCACAGGCGGAGGTAGACGTCGGGCGCCTCACGGTCCATGAGGCGTTCCATCGCCCGCCCCATCCAGTACAGGGCCTGGGGAGTGAACTGGGCATCCTCCTTGCCATTCACGACCTCTTGAAAGGTTTCGATCGCATCACGGAAGGACCCGGCGCGATACCGGATCCAGCCGATTCGCCAGAGGGCATCCGTCCGGTACCCGGCACTCTCACGAGCCTGCGCCGCCTGACGATACCTGGCAATCGCCTCCTCAAACTGGCCCCCGTCCTCCAGCCAGGTTCCCTCGAAGATGAGGATCGCTGCCTGCTGTTCTTCGGACAGAGACAGCCTCGGGAAGGACTGGCGGAGCGCGAGCAGGCGCGCTCCGTCCCCTTGCCTGAGATAGATCCTCGCCAGCCATACGGCAGCCTCGTCTGATTCGGCGATACGGTCAGCAGCTAGCCCCTGGAAGACCTCCCGGGCCTGCTCATAGCGCTTCAGCCGGATGAGCGCCAGGCCGAGCTTGAGCCTCGCCTCGTTGCGGCGCGGATGGTTCGGCGCGGCAGCCAGGAATTTCTGCATCTCTCCGACCGCTTCGTCATGCAGCGACAGGTTCAGGAAGGAGAGGGCTCGCTCATACAGATCATCGGGCCCAGGGCGCCAGACCTCTCCGTTCACGCTCCGGCTGAGGCGAACCGTCGCGTCGCGCGCCTCGGGCGTATTGGGGTACTGTACCCAGAGCTGTTTGAGCGTGGCCAGGGCGTCATCGGGACGGTTCTGGCGAAGCTGACAGTCTGCAAGGTTCGACAGCGCGGTTGGCGCGCCAGGATCCTGCGGCACGAGGGAGACCGCTCGGTTTAGAAGGTCGATCGCGTCGGCGCATTGCCCCGCCTTATACCAGGCCTCGCCGCCTCGAAACGCGGCCTGACTCAGGAGCAGCGTATCGGGCACGGCTTGCGGAATGAGCTCGAACAGGGTGGCGGCTTGCGACGCATCACCCAGCTTCAGCAGGGAGCCTGCGGTCCAGAACCGGATATAGTCTTCGAGGAGAGGAAGATCCCGCTGAGCGGCTTTGAGAAAACGGACGGCTTCGGCCGGCTCGCGTTCGGCCAGCAGCACGCCCATCAGCAGACCTGCCCGCTTGGCCCAGATCGAGCCCGGATACTGCTCCATGACCACCCGAAGCCGGTCGACCATCGACTGAACCTTGTCCTGGTCGACCGCACTGCCTCCGGCCTGCGCCATCTGACCACGCACGGCGCTGAAACACTCTTCCGCCGACCCGCAAGTCGGGTCAGGCTGAGCATTCGCCGCATGAACCGTGGTCGAGACCGTGCAGCCCAGGAGCAAGACGACGGCCGGCGACAGGGAGAACCCGATCAGGTCAGCGACCGATGTTCGTGTGAGGCGCATTCGGGACATGGGTCTCACGCGGGTGGTTGCCTACAACGTGTGTCATTATAGCAAAGCTTGCCCGGTGATCCTATTGCAGGCGTCGTACCCGAGATGCCTTGTCACGGGCTTTTCGGCTGTGTTACGCTCGCGCCATGTCGCTTAGTGGACGGCCGCCGGCTTCGTCGCACGGGGCTCTCACCAACCTCTTGGCGCTCGACCTCAAGTCAGCCGAGCAGCTGGTGCGCGACCTGGGCTGGCCGCGGTACCGAGCCCCACAGATCTTCCGTTGGCTCTACCAAAGCCGGGTCCGGGACATTGAGCGGATGACGGATCTCTCGCAAGCGGAACGGGCTCGACTCCGGACAATCGCCACGATCGAGCGGTTCCAAGATTGCCACGTCCTGACATCCTCTGACGGAACCCGGAAATTCCTGGCCCGCCTCGAAGACGGCCTGATGGTTGAAAGCGTCCTCATCCCCGAGGATGGGTGGCTCACCCTCTGCCTCTCCACACAGGTCGGGTGTACCCTCGATTGCGGCTTCTGCCTGACCGGCCGGATGGGACTGAAACGAAACCTCAAGGCACACGAAATCGTTGACCAGGTCCTGACGGTGCAGGACCGGCTCGAGACCGGGGAGAGGCTGACCAATCTCGTTCTGATGGGGATGGGTGAGCCGCTGGCCAATCTGGACGGGGTCACGGAGGCGATCGCCCGGTTGACCAATACGCCATGGGGCGTCGGGATTCCGGCACGGCGGATTACCTTGTCCACCGCGGGACTGGCTCCCCGCCTCAAGGATGTGGCGACCTTGGGAATCAACCTGGCCGTCTCGCTCAACGCCACGACCAACGCGCAGCGGGATCGGCTGATGCCGGCCATCAATCGGCTGCATCCCCTGAACAGCTTGTTGGCCGCCTGCCGCGCCTATCCATTGCCGCCCCGCCGGAGGCTCACCTTCGAATACGTGCTGTTGGCGGGCATCAACGACACCGAGCAGGACGCCAGGCGGCTGGTGAAGCTGCTGAACGGGATGCGCTGCAAAGTCAACTTGATCCCCTTCAACGAATTCCCCGACTGCGGGTTCCGGCGTCCGGAAGAAGTTGCGGTCCTGCGCTTCCAGTCGGTGCTGCGAAAAGCCGGCCTCCACGCCTTTATCCGCAAGAGCAAGGGGCGCGATGTCCTCGGCGCCTGCGGTCAGCTCGGCCAGATTCCCGAGAGCCGGGAAGCCGCGATCTTGACGCCGGTGGGCGCCTGACATGCGCCCCGCGTTCGTCCGCATGTCGCTGAGCCGCCGGATCCGCGTTCCCCTCCTGGTCCTCCCGCTGGTCCTTTTCCTGTGGCCCGGCACTCCCGCGCAGGCTTCAACGGTGCGGGAATTCCTCCTGGCCAACGGCATGAAGGTGCTGCTGGTGGAGGTGCCGAAAGCGCCGGTGGTCACCGTGCAGATTTGGTACCGGGTCGGCTCACGCAACGAGGTCATGGGCCGGGCCGGACTGTCGCACATGCTGGAGCACATGATGTTCAAGGGGACCGAGCGCTACCCGAAGGGGACCTTCTCGCGCACCATCCGCAAGAACGGCGGGAACGACAACGCCTTCACAAGCCAGGACTACACCGCCTATTTCGAAAATCTGGCGGCTGATCGGGTGGAACTGGGCCTGGAGCTGGAGGCCGACCGGCTTCGAGGTTTGCTCCTCGATGAGAAGGAATTCCAGCTTGAGCGCGAAGTGGTCAAGGAAGAGCGGCGTCTTCGCACGGAGGACGATCCGCAGGCCTTTCTGGTTGAATCGCTCTTCGCCCAGGCGTTTCTGATGCACCCGTACCACTGGCCGGTCATCGGGTGGTTTCCCGACCTGAACGCGATGACCCGCGAGGACCTCAAACGTCACTACGACAGCTATTACGTGCCGAACAACGCCACCCTGCTCGTGGTGGGGGACATCAAGGCCGACGCCCTGCTACCCACCATCACACGCCTGTTTGAACCCATCCCGAGGAAGCCGGTCCCGCCCCCGCCGGCGGTGACCGAGCCCGAGCAGCGCGGGGAGCGGCGGATCATCGTCAAGCGGGACGCGCAGGTGCCGTTCGTGATGGCGGGCTATCGCATGCCGAACTATACGCACGAGGATTCCTACCCTCTCACGATCCTCGAATCCATCCTGTCGAACGGCAAAAGCTCGCGACTCTACCGGAGCCTCGTGTACGGGCAGAAGATCGCCCTCGCAGTGGGGGGAGAGTACAGCTTGCTCCAAGCCGACCCCGAACTGTTTTACGTGTACGCGGTGGTGAAGCCCGGCCAGAAAATTGAACGGGTCGAGCAGGCCCTGTACCGGGAACTGGCCCGGCTTCAGGCCACCCCTCCGACGGCGCAGGAGCTCCAGCGCGCGAAAAATCAGGTCGCAGCGTCCTATATTTTCGGCCAGGATTCCAACTTTCGCCAGGCCATGCTGCTCGGTGAGGCCGAAACGGTCGGGGCGGGGTGGCGTCACGTTGAACAGTTCCTGGAACGGATCCAGCGCGTGACGGCCGAGGATGTCGAACGCGTGGCCCGGCGCTACTTCGTCGAGGAGGCGCGTACGGTCGGGATCCTCATTCCGACCCCGCCGCCCCCAAGATCGGCTGCGCAAGGCTCACCACAGGGCTGAATCCACCGATGGAGGCGCACAGGGGTCCACTGATGGCGGCGCGACTGATGGCAGCGCTGTTTCTGGGGCTCAGCCTCGCGCTCACGCCGGCTCCGCTCCAGGCTGCGGACATCAACCCGGTTCGGTTCGTCCTGCCGAACGGATTGACGGTGCTGGTGCTGGAGCAGCACGCGCTGCCGCTCGTCCAGATCCACGCGCTGATCAAAGCCGGGGCGGCTCAGGACCCGGCCGAGAAAGCCGGGCTCGCCAACCTGGTCGCCAGCTTGCTGGACGAGGGAACCGGCTCCCGCACAGCCAAACAGATCGCCGATCAGATTGAGTTCGTGGGGGGCACCCTGGCTGCGCAAGCGTCGGAGGATTTCACGACCGTCTCGGCGAGGGTGTTGAAGAAGGACACGGAGCTGGGGTTCGAGCTGTTGGCCGATATCCTGCGCAGCCCGGCGTTTCCGGAAGCGGAACTGAAGCGCGTGCGGAGCGAGATCCTGGGAGAGATTGCGACCGAGAAGGACGATCCGGGGCAGGTCGCGGCCAAGGCGTTCGACGAACTGGTATTCGAGGGGCATCCGTATCGCTGGCCGGTCAACGGCACCGAGGCGAGCGTGCCACGGATCACGCGACGAGACATCCTGACCTTCTTCTTGCGCGAATACCGCCCGCATCAGACGAGTCTGACGATCGTGGGGGACATCACGGTCGAGCAGGCGCGCCGGCTGGTGACCAAGCACTTCGGCTCGTGGAAGCGCGGCGCCGCTCCGGTTCGAACAGCCGACGCCCCACGGCCTCTTGAAAAACCGGTCGTCCGGCTCATCGAGAAGGACCTGACCCAGTCGACGATCATGCTTGGCCACGTCGGGATCAGCCGCACGAACCCTGACTTCTACGCCGTCACGGTCATGAACTATATCCTGGGCGCCGGCGGGTTTTCCTCACGGCTGATGGATTCGATCCGCGAAAATCAGGGGCTGGCCTACGGCGTGGGAAGCCACTTCGAAGCCAACCTGATGCCGGGAGCCTTCTTCATCAGCCTTCAGACGCGCAACGAGACGGCCAACCGGGCCATCGCCGGCGTGCTGGCCGAGCTGAACCGCATGCGAGACGCACCGGTCACGGATGAAGAGCTGGCCGACGCCAAGGCGTACCTGATCGGCAGTTTCCCGCTTCGCCTGGACACCACCGCGAAGCTGGCCGAAGTGTTGAGCTTGGTCGAGTTCTACGGGCTGGGGTTGGACTATTTCACCCAATACCCGCGCTGGATCGAGCGGGTCACCAAAGAAGACGTGCTGCGGGTCGCGAAGCAGTATCTCAATCCCAACGACTACGCCCTCGTCGTCGTCGGAAACCTGGCGAAGGCCAAGGTCAAGCAGTAGCCGTGAGGGGTGCGGTGTTAGGGGACAAGCTCAAGAAGCTTCAGCAACTGTTTGACGAGATGGGATCGGTGCTGGTGGCTTTCTCAGGAGGCATCGACAGCACGCTGGTCCTAAAGGTCGCGCACGATTCCCTGGGGTCACGCGCCGTCGCGGTCACCGCCGTTTCTCCGACGTTCCCAGCCATCGAACTCGAGGGCGCCCGGTGGGTCGCCTCACAGATCGGCGCCCGCCACTCCATCATCGAGACCGATCAACTCGACATCCCGGAGTTCGTCCGGAACGATGCCGGCCGCTGCTACCACTGTAAGACCGACCTGTACCAGGCGCTGCGGACGCTGCAAGGCGAGCTCGGAGTGGGCGCGATGGTGGATGGAACGCACCTGGACGACCTGGGCGACGACCGACCCGGTCTTGTCGCGGCCCGGGAGTGGGGCGTTCGGAGTCCTCTGGTGGAAGCGGAGCTGTCCAAGGGAGAGATCCGCGTGCTCGCGAAGGACCTCGGCTTGTCGAACTGGGATAAACCCGCGGCGGCTTGTCTCTCATCCCGCATCCCTCGAGGCATCGCCATCACGCGGGAGAAGTTGACCCGCGTCGAGCAGGCGGAGGCGACCCTGTTCCGGGAGGGATTCAAGCAGTTTCGGGTCCGCGACCACGGCGAGATCGCCCGGATCGAGCTGGACGGACCGGAGTTGCTCGGCATGCTGGATGGCGCGCGACGGGAACGGGTC
>JBOHOM010000108.1:0-4031 GCA_050731075.1 Nitrospiraceae bacterium | reverse complement strand
TCTCGCCATCCGAAGCGGTGGCAGGACGTTGAGGAATTGCTCAAAGCCGGCATTCACGTCTATGCGACCGTCAACGTCCAGCATCTGGAAAGCCTGAACGACATCGTCGCCCAGATCACCGGGGTCCGCGTGAGTGAGACGGTGCCGGACTCGGTGCTGGAGCAAGCTGACGACGTCGAACTGATTGACCTACCTCCGGATGATCTCCTTCAACGGCTCAAGGAAGGGAAAGTCTATGTGCCGCAACAGGCGCAGCACGCCATCCGCAACTTTTTCCGCAAAGGCAACCTGATGGCCTTGCGCGAGATGGCCTTGCGCCGGACCGCCGAGCGGGTGGATCAGCAAATGGAGGTCTACCGCCGCGATCATGCCGTAATCCGGACCTGGCCGGCAGCGGAGACCGTCATGGTGTGCGTCAATATCAAGCCGCGGGGCGCCAGGCTGGTGAGAGCCGCCCGGCGGATGGCGGCGGACTTGCACGCCAAATGGATTGCCGCCTATGTGCAGACATCGCGGCATCTCGGCCTGCCGGAAGCCGAGCGCGAGCGGGTCTTCCAGACCTTGCGCCTCGCGGAGCAATTGGGAGCCGAGACGCTGACTCTGAGCGGCGAGAATGTGGCGCAAGAAATTCTCACCTACGCCCGCACGCGCAACGTCACCAAAATCATCGTGGGGAAACCGGTGCGTGCCCGTTGGAAAGAATGGATCTTCGGGTCGGTTGTCGCAGACCTGGTGCGCCAGAGCGGCGAGATCGACATCTATGTGATCACGGGCGAGGCCGGCGAGGGACGACCCTTGGCCGCCCAGGTGTTCCGGCGAACCAGTGACTGGTGGTCCTACGGCCTGGGAGTGTTCTTCGTTGCCGTCTGCACAGCGGTGGATTGGCTCATGTTCCCGTACTTCGGTGTCGCGAACCTGGTGATGGTGTATCTGATCGGCGTTGTCGTCGTGGCGAGCCGGTACGGAACAGGCCCGTCCATCCTGGCCTCCATCCTGAGCGTGGCCGCGTTTGACTTCTTTTTTGTCCCTCCGTACCTGTCGTTCGGGGTCTCGGACATCCAGTACGTTCTGACTTTTGCCGTGATGCTGGTCGTCGCGTTGGTCATCAGCGGCCTCACCGTTCGTATCAAGCGACAGGCCGACGCGTCACGCCAGCGTGAACGAAGGACGGCCGTGTTGTATGCGATGAGCCGCGACCTCGCCACCCGCCGGAAGATAGACGACCTTGCGGCGGTCGCCTCGCAGCACCTCCGCGACGTGTTGGACAGCCAAGTGGCGGTGTTCTTACCCGATCCATCAGGCCGGCTAGCCCTCCAGCACACCGAGGAGCTTTTTTTTGAGTTCGATCCGAAGGAGGCCGGGGTGGTCCAATGGGTTCATGAGCATAGCCAACGCGCCGGACTGGGCAGCGATACACTGCCCGGTGCCGGGGCGCTGTACTGGCCATTGGTCGGCACGCAAGGGTCCATCGGAGTCCTCGCGATCCGACCATCGCAATCGGGTCGCCTCTTCGACCCGGAACAGGTCCATCTGCTCGAGACGCTCGCCAATCAGATGGCGCTGGCCATCGAACGCGCCCGGTTGGCCAAACAATCACACCTGGCGCAGGTTCAGGTTGAGACCGAGCGGCTGCGCAACGCCATCCTCAGTTCGGTGTCGCATGATCTTCGCACGCCCCTGGCAACGATCACCGGGGCAGCCAGCAGCCTGCTGGATTCACCGACCGCGACCGACTCGGCTTCGCGCCGCGAGCTGATTCAGGCCATCTACAACGAAGCCAATCGGCTGGACAGGCTGGTCAGGAATCTGCTGGATATGACGAGATTGGAAGCCGGAGCCGTTCAGCTCCGCAAGGAATTTCATCCGCTCGAAGAGGTGGTCGGGGCCGCCCTGACCCGTCTCGGAAGCCGGCTGCAGGGTCATCAGATCAGAACCAAGTTTCCCGCCGACTTGCCGCTCGTGCTGCTCGATGGGGTGTTGATCGAACAGGTCATGCTCAATTTATTGGAAAACGCCATCAAGTATGCCCCTCCCGGCAGCACGATCGATCTCTCTGCCACCGCGTCGGAGAAGGAAATGCTGTTTGAGATCGCCGACCGGGGGCCGGGGCTGCCGCCAGGCGACGAAGAGCGGATTTTCGATAAATTCTATCGTGCGGGGCCGGCGCACGAAGGAGGCGTGGGGCTGGGCCTGACCATCTGCCGAGGGATCGTCGATGCGCATGGCGGCAGGATTTGGGCAGAGAACCGGTCGGGCGGCGGCGCGGTGTTCCGCTTCACGTTGCCGTTGGAGGGCACCCAGCCTATCGTTGAACCGGAGCAGGCCGAGCCCCACTCGGCTGCGTGAGCGCCATGCTCCATCCAGTCCCGACAGTTCTCTTGATCGAGGATGAGCCGGAAATCAGACGGTTCCTTCGAACAACCCTCCCTGAACACGGGTTCAAATTCTCCGAAGCCGTCACGGGCCACGATGGGCTTGCTCAGGCCAAAGCCAGGAATCCTGATCTGATCCTGCTGGATCTTGGCCTGCCGGACCTTGAGGGGACCGAGGTGATCCGACGTCTGCGCGAGTGGACCCCGACTCCGATCATTGTCTTGTCGGCGCGGGATCAGGAACAGATCAAAGTCGCCGCGCTGGACTTGGGCGCTGACGATTATGTGACCAAGCCCTTCGGGGTGAATGAGCTGCTCGCGCGGATGCGGGCGACGCTCAGGCAGATGGCCCGTGCATCGGTGGAGCAGGGCGACCCTGTGTTTACCACGGGACAGCTCCGTGTCGACCTGGGACGCAGGCAGGTCTTTGTCTCGGACGAGGAAGTTCACTTGACTCCGATCGAGTACAAGCTGCTGACCACGCTCGTGCGCTACGCCGGGAAGGTCGTGACGCACCGCCAGCTATTGAAGGACGTCTGGGGACCACTCCATCTTGATGAAGGCCACTATCTTCGCGTCTACATGCGTCAGCTTCGGAACAAGCTGGAAGCGAACCCCGCCCAGCCTCAATACCTGCTCACCGAGTTAGGCGTCGGGTATCGGCTGCGGGCTGCATGATAGGCCGGCCGCGCCCCTGTCAGGGCGAATCGAAGGTCCAGATAGCGGAGAAGATCAGCATGTGCTGGGCGGAGGTCAGCCCGATGACGCCCGGGCTCACCTCGCCGCCTTTGAAAAATCCCCCGCCCGCTCCGGTGGACTCATCATAGCGATGCTCCAGGCGGAGAAGGGTGTTTGTCCAGCCATAGGGAATCCGGTAGCCCAGCGTGGTCGTCATGGCTTTGACGAGCTGCTCGAACCCCGTCAGGCGTCCGTTCCGGTCCCAGTAGAACTCCGGTCGGATCGCCACGCTCCAGGGTCCGCTGAAGTTCCACTGCACCGGGATCATCGCGCCGGTCCAGAAGGTCCGCGGACTGCCGGGGACGGCCAGATTCTCGGTGCCGATCTGATGCTCGAACGCGACGGTCACCCCGTCGCCCTTCCACTCGGCGATGGTGTCGAAGAACAGCCGCCAGAACTCAAGGGAGGTGTCGGCCTGCTGGGGACCGTAATAGACCGTTTCCTTGATCGTCAAACGCCGTGTGGCTTTATAGGCGAATTGCCCGCCGTAGCTCGGCTGGTCGTTCGGACGAGACAAGTGGAAGTAGCTGTTGATCACGAACAGCGAGCCGGTCAGTTGGTCGCTGAAGGGGTAGCCGGCGTTGACACCGAACATCAAGTAGGGCGAGTAGTCGCCGATCCAGGGTCTGGTGTAATTGATGTTGTCCTTGGCGTACAGCGAGTCGTAACCGATCAGGCTGTTGAATAGTCCTGCCTGGACCGTCAGCCCGTTTCCCGCCGGCGCGAGGTAGGACAGATTGGCCCGGCCAAAGTGACGAAGTTGGTCGGAGGATCCCACCTTCGGCTGATTCACATGGAAGCCGAAGTCCTTCGCGTCCTGGCCTCCCTGGACGAGGAGTTCCATCCCCCAGCGGGACTGCTCGGTCACATCCTTCCTCACGGAAGCGCCAGCCATATTCAGGTCCAGCTCGTTGACCCTGG
>JBOHOM010000107.1:0-6592 GCA_050731075.1 Nitrospiraceae bacterium | reverse complement strand
TGCGCCTGGATAAGCACCGCGAGAGTCTCACGAAATATGCTTATGATCTCAGCAAGGTCACGATTGCCATCATTGTCTTGAACCCACTGGTCACCAAGCCGTTTAGCGCTAGTGACCTCGCTCTTGGTCTTTTTGCGGGCCTTGCGTTCCTTGTGCTGGCTATCCTCATCGAATGGGGAGGCTCACCATGACACCCGTTGGCATCACCTTCCTTATCCTGGGCGCCATCGCGCTCGTCGGTATTGTCCTCGTCTTGATTTTCGATCGCCCCAAGGGCAAACGTTGATGCATGGCTCTCGTCCCTTTTCCTTGGCCAACTGCGTCAAAAGGGGAGGCTCGCCATGACCATGGTCGGCGTTGCCTTCCTGATGCTTGGGGTCCTGGCCGTGATCGGATTCATCGCGGTCTGGATCATTGATCGGCGAAAAACTGAGACCAAGAAACACGGCTAGGCTCCTGTTGTCCTTCGTCACTGCCTCTACTTTTTCCTCTCGTCCCTGATTTGTCCCCTCACCCCACCACTCTCCGGGGTGCCCGTTGGTCTTCGCAATGCAACGGGCCATGGGAGAGGGGAAAACTCATCACTCATCTCACGTCCGCTTGCGCTCGGTGATGTCTTCCGCGATGCCGGCAATGCGGTACACCTGCCCTGACGTGTCACGGATCGGGAAGGCCCGGTCCAAAATCCACCGGACCGAACCGTCGGGCCGCACGATCCGGTATTCCTCGGCGTACTCTCCCGGCACCTGTTTGGTGGTGGCGGCGGTCAAGACTCTGTCGCGGTCCTCGGGGTGGATTGCATCGAGCCAGGAGCGCGGCGAGGCGTAGAGGCTCGCGCAGGTGCGGCCCCAGATTTCCTCGTACGCCGGACTGATGTAGAGCATCTGGTGTTTCTCAGGATCGGTCATCCAGAAGACCTCCCTGATGTTCTCCGACAATTGACGGAAGCGCTCCTCGCTTTCCCGGAGCGCGGCCTCGGCCTGCTTCCGATCCGTGATGCACTGCACGGTTCCCAGCATGCGGACCGCCCTGCCCGTCTCGTCGCGAAGCACCTGCCCGGTGCACCCCAACCAGCGAACGGATTTATCCGGCCAAATGATGCGGTGTTCGATGCGGTAGGCCACTCCTTCTTCGCTGGCGCGCGTGATGGCCTGCACGACCCCGCTGCGATCCTCCGGATGGATGAGATCGAGGAAGGCGCTGTAGGTTCCGGCAAATCCCCCTCGCGGAAGGCCAAAGAGTGACTCAACGTTTTCCGACCAGACCACCTTGCCGGTCTGGATGTCCCAATCCCAGGTGCCGAGCCGGGCAGCTGCGAGCGCCAGCCTCAGCCGCTCTTCGCTTTGCTGCAAGGATTCCTCTACGCGCTTCCGCTCGGTGATGTCGCGGATGACGCCGCTGAAGAAGGTATCTTCCTTGGTCTTCCAGGCGGCGAGGGACAGTTCTAAGGGAAACTCGTTGCCGTCTCTCCTCAGGCCGTGCAACTCGAGCGTTTTTCCGATCACCCGGGTCTCGCCCGTGGACCGGAGCCGCTCCAGCCCCCGTTCATGAGCCGCACGGTAGCGAGCCGGCATGAGCAGGGTGAGTGGCCGCCCTGCGACCTCCTCCTGGGTATAGCCAAAGAGTCGGGCAGCGGCTTTGTTCCACGACAGAATGAGTCCGTTGTGATCGGCCAGAATGATCGCGTCGGTCGCCGATTCCACGACGGAACGGAACCGTTCTTCGCTGGCCATGAGGGCGTGTTCGATGGTTTCGGCTTTGACGGCCAGCGCCTGGGTGCCGATGGCTCGACGCAGGACGGCCTTCAATTCATCCCGGTTGTAGGGCTTGGTCAGATAGGCGAAGGCGCCCTGCATCAAGGTCGCGATCGTCTTCTCCGGCGTCGTGTAGGCCGTGAGGATGATGACCGGCAGCTTGGGGTCCACCTCCTGGAACATTCTCAGCACGGTGAACCCGTCAACATCGGGCAGTCCGATATCCAGGATCACGGCCTCGTAACGGCGCTGTCGGACCTGCGCCATGGCGTCCTTCCCCGTGCCCACGACGGTCACGTGGTAGCCCTCGTGCTCGAGGAAGTCCATGAGCGCCCGACTGATGTCGGGATCATCGTCCACAATCAAGATGCCCGCTGAGCCTGGATGTGTCTCTTGCGCGCTCATCGTTGATCCTCTACTCAGCACTCAAAACTTAGAACTCATCACTCATTACGCATGCGCCTCCACCTTGCGGCGGCGGGTCAGCACGTCCTCTCAGCAATTCATTACTCATAACTCAGCACTCAGAACTTCAAGGTGAGCCAACCAAGGTCAGCGAGGGCGCCGCCTGTCAGATTGGCGGCGGCGCCCTCGGCCGGCGCCGGAGCGGTCGGGCCTGGAGGAATGGGCTCCGCAGCGGCAGCCGGGTCAAAATTCAAGGCGACGTGGCGCCAGACCGAAAATAGACATGCAGGCACGCACTTTCCCCCCACCTCCTGTGGCAAGGTGCGCGCCTGCAATGTTTCTGTCCTATGCGGGGACCCGCAGGGAAATCAGACGAACGCTTTTACTATTCGACAGTCCTCCTCGATCCAGCGTATGAACAGCTCAACTGCGGTGGAGAACGGATCACGCTCGCCGCGGACGTCCTCCCTTGAGTGACTCGATCCGTGGCGGGAACGGCTCACCGTGCTGCTGCTCCAGTCTGTCCACAGAGTCAGCCACGGCCTGCTCAATCAGTCCGGCCAGGGTGAGGTCCGAAGTCCAATAGACGGCATTTCTAAGCCTGTCGAGTAATGCCACGGGGAGGGCGACTGTGAGGCGTGTTTTGGCGGGGTTCGAGCTTCGCTCCGGTTTCGTGGGCGTAGGCGAGATGTCCGTGAAATCCTCCGGCGGGAGACTTGGCCCATTGGCTTTGCTCCCCTTTCGCTTCGCCATAAGCAAGAGTTCGTGCTCGGCTGATTGCATGGGTTGCGTCGTCATGGCGTTCACCATCCGCGTGAGCCACCCGTGTCCAGTCTGGCCCATCCTTCCTCTTCCTTCCCGTGGTGACATGGGGAGACTAGTGCCGTTCCAACTATTCCCGACTAGGGCACGACTTCGATGCCGATGAGAGCGCGGGATACGCTCCGTCGTCACCTTTGGCGAGACAAGTTGGAACGGCACTAGGCCGCTTCCTTCCCCTCTTGTCCGTGACTGGCCGGTTCCCTATGAGATCCGTTGGGGTAAGGCTCTGGGATCGTTTTGCCCGTCCTTCCCTCATTCAAGATGGACAGCACCATCATCCACACCATGCCAACGGTTCCGATCAGCAGTCCCCACGTGACGAACTCCCAGTCCATGGGTACCTCCTTATGGCCTAAAGTCGCGTCAGAGACACCGAAACGTAGGCTCTGAGCTGAGCAACCCCTATGCCCGAGGGTATGCAATCAGGTCGATGACCACCCCATGACGAAAAGACGTTGATTTGACAAGACCATAGGCCTGTCCGTCAGAACAGAGAAAGGCTGGCAAGAATCAGTGAGAATGGTTCACGCGTATCGAATCAAATACGTCGCTTATCCTGTCGGATACAGGTAGCCGGACCGGCTGGACGGGCTGAAGGCGAACAGGAAGCGGGCTGTCATCGAATAGGCTAATCGAAACGGTCGCCCAGTTCAGGGCTTGCCGGCCTGGCGGAGCTCCCATTCGGCGACTTCCTGCAACCCCACCTGTGTGAGCAGGCTGGCACGCTGCTTCCGAAGCAAGGGATCGTTGGGGGCTTCGGAGATCAGATCGGATATGGCCGCTATCGCGTCATACCAGAGCCCGGCTTCCGCGTAGAAGCGAACAGCGTCCAGGTTGTTCGTGGAGGGGGGATGAGGAGGGCCAACATCCGGGGCGATTCTTTCAATCATCCCACCTGCCACGATGTCCCGCGATGGCGACTGGGGGTCAAGGACGATGGCGATATACCATCGGTACTGTAAGTCCTTCTCGAGTGTGATCCCGTAATCCTTTAGGCGGAGAACGTGCACGCCCGTTTGGAACGGGGGCGTGAGCGCGACCTTGTTGAGCACCTCAACGGATCGCGCATCGAGCAGGACGAACATAACCGTCGAGGTAGTCGGCCTGGACACGTACCAGTACAAGACCGGTTGTGTCGCGATCGTCAAGCCGATGTGGTCGGGGACCAGGGGAATGACGTTCGGTGTGGTGCCGTCCTGCCCCCGTGTGCCACCCTCGATGCGGGCTCTGGGGGCTCTGGGCGAACGAGGCTTGTATCGCGGCGCAGTCAGGTCGGCTGTGGTCAATCGCGTGGCCGCTTGGAAGGACGAGCCTCCAGGGGAAGCGGCCGGTGGGAGACCGAAGGAAGGGGCAACCCAACTGAGCGTGATCTGAAAGCTCGCGAGCAGAGTCAGCAGTCGCATGGTCCGGCCTCGGATCAAGCACCCACGGAGTGACATTCCACTGTACGCGGAGCGCGCCGCTTATGGCCCACTCGCGATCCGGTCATACTCGGCAACATCGTCCAGACCCACTTGGTGCAGCAGGGCGGCCCGCTGCAACCGCAGCACGCGATCATTCGGGTTCGCCGTAATCAGATCGGAGATGACCATGATGGCGTCATACCACAGCCCCGCTTCCGCATAGAGACAGACCGCGTCCCGCGGATCCCTGCACGAGCGGCCCAGAAATAGCGCCTCGGTATACGGGATGCGTTCGATAATCCCCATGGCATGAATGTCCTTCGAGGGAGACTCCGGATCGATGCGCACGGCGATGTGCCAGCGATACTGCACTTCTTCCTCGAGTGTCTTCTCGTAATCCGCGAGGCGGATCATCTGAACCCCTGGGCTGGTTGGCGCCTTCAGGGTCACTTGAAGCACGGGCTTGAAGTGCCGGGTATCCTCCAAGGTGAAGACGATGGGGAACGAGGTGGTCTGCGAGAGGTACCAGTACAAGGCTGGGGACTTTTTCACGGTTTCGCCGACGTGGTCGGCCGGAGCGAGTACCCTAAGCACCGGCTCGCCCTCTTTGCCCCCGCGAAAGCCGCCGTCCACACGGCCTCGCAGCCCCGTGCCCTTCCGGGGCTTATACACGGGCATGGTCGGTTCGATAGGTGCGGGGCTGCCCTGAATCTGCGCGAGCGACTCTGGAAAAGGAGGATCCTCCGCTCCGAACCCCTGGCTTGGTATCCCGACGCTGAGCTCCAGCAGGATAACTGTCACGAACAGCCAAAATCTCATGGTTACAGGTCGGACAATAGCTCGTAGCGAGCAGCTAACAGCTAGCAGCCAGTCGCTCACCCCCACCTTCCCCTCCCGCTTAAAGGGGGAGGGTCGAGGGGACGGGGCCTGTGGTTGCTGAAAGTCTAGCATGGCGTCATGGCTCAGAGCCAATTGTTGAGCAACAGAAAAGGCGACCAATAGGCCGGATGCTCGTATCCACTCTCGACCAGCATGTTGAGTTGCGCGCGCTGGAGCGCCACCGCCTTGGAGACTGTGGGGTCGCGGAGTTGCCGGTAGAACTCGGCCACGAGACTGGACGAAGCGTCATCATTGATGGACCACAGCGTCGCGAGGGCGCTGCGGGCGCCGGCCTTGATCGCGACGCCGGCCAGGCCCAACGCAGCGCGATCATCTCCGACCGCGGTTTCGCACGCGCTCAATGTCAAGAGCTCGAGCGGCTCTTGGCGAAACTTGAAGAGCCCCACATACTGGTCGAGCTTTGCCATCGTCAGCTTCTCATCGTAGGCCAGGATGAACGACTGCCCCACGTCCTTGTCAAAGCGTCCGTGGGAGGCGATGTGGAGGACCGAAAACGGTTTCTCCTTTAATTCCTTCTCCAGGCCAGAGACGACGAAGTCCCTGTTCAACAGTTGGTCACCCCCATACAGGGTCCGGATAGCGCGCAACTCCGTGGATACATGAGGCAGAGGCGGGAATCCTTGCACAGACTCCGTCAGGCCGCTCGAGAGCACTTTCACCCTTTCCCGGTTGATAGGCCGCGGATCGGTGAGGTTGAGGCCCGGGGTCGTGGCCACCGCGTACTTGGCGATCAGGAACTGTTTCCCATCGTGCAGGGCGGCCATCGGGATCGTCCGGAGCGGGCCATCGGGCACGAACACCAGCGTGTCAATCTTGGACGCCGCCAGATCCGTTTCGAGTGGACGGATCAGCCAATCATAAATCTTCTGGGCGTCGGGCAGGTACTCATGCGAGGTCCGGTCCTCGAGCCGCCGCCGAAATGTCCGGGCCTCTTGTCTGAGCTGCGTGGCTGGAACCGGCACCGACACGCGTTTCAGCCCGCCCGGCAGGCTCACGAGCACCTCGGTCCGATCTGGGAAGACGATCGGGTAGATCACGGCGGTGGTCTTCGAGACGGCTTCCAGCGTGGTGATATGCGCTTGCAGGGCGTCCACGCACTCGTCGCGGAAGTAATCGCGCAGCTCCTGCGCCTTGGACGCCTCGATGGCGTCGCGCGCGGCCTTGAGATAGCCTTGAGCCGGCTCGCCTTCGTCCATCAAGGCGGCCCGTTTCAAGAGCAGGTCGGCGAACTCGAAATAGAGCGGGCGCACCGACTCCTGAACAGAAAGCGTCGGTCCTTGAGCTGCGTGCGCCACCTCGGGGCGAATC
>JBOHOM010000106.1:0-12394 GCA_050731075.1 Nitrospiraceae bacterium | reverse complement strand
TGTGCATTCAGCATGAGGTGGACCATCTGATCGGCAAGGTGTTCCTGGACCGGATGACCGACCTCTCGACTCTGACCCAGTTGGACGAATTTGACCATTACTGGCGGCAGGAGCATGCGGCGGTCATCTAAGAGCGAGCAGCGAGCAGCCGGTAGCGAGCAGCTACCTCGGGGTGTCTGGCTATTAGCTATTCGCTGCAAGCTACGAGCTACTCATCCGTGATATCCCTCTTCCGCGTCCTGACCTACCTCCGGCCGTATCGCCTCCTCGCGGTCACCACGCTCCTCTGCGCCATGGCGACCACGGCGCTTGAATTGGCGCCTCCGTGGTTGATCAAGATCGTCATTGATGATGTCATTCAAGCCCGCCGCCTTGGCCTGCTGCCGTGGGTGATTCTCGGCCTGGTGGTGGCCTACGGTCTCAAGAATGTGTTCGCGTCTTTCCGGATCCGGTTCAACAACACCCTGGAACAGCGGGTTGTGCATGATCTGCGGGACCAGGTGTTCGCCGCCCTGCAGCGGCTCTCCGTGAGTTACTTCGAGAACCGCTCCACCGGCGAGATCATGTCGAGGGTCAATAGCGATACGGAGCACGTCGAGCGCATCTTTATCGACGGTCTGGAGGGACTGCTCACCGCGTCGCTCACCCTGGTCGCCATCACGATCATGTTGTTCACGTTGAACTGGAAACTGGCGGTGCTGTCGCTGATTCCCATCCCTGTCTTGGTCGTCTCCGCCATGATATTCACCAAACGGGTGCATGGCTACTATCACGCGATTCGAAGGAGCGCAGCCGAACTGAACGCCTACCTGCAAGACGCGTTGTCCGGAATCCGGGAGACGATGGGATTCAACCGACAGGGCTACGAGGGCGGCCGATTTAACGCATTGAGCCGCCGGTACAGCGAGAACAACCTCAAGGCCATGTATCTCTGGTCCGTCTACTCGCCGGGGATGATCCTGGTGGGCAGTCTGGGGACCGTGCTGATCATCTGGTACGGGGTGGGGGAAGTGCTGCAAGGCGCCCTGACCGTGGGCGAGTTGGTGATGTTCCTCTCCTACCTCGCCCTGTTCTACGTCCCGATCAATCAGATCCACTCCGTGAACCACTTGTTGCAGCACGCCTTGGCGGCGAGCGAACGGGTGTTTGACGTGCTCGATACGACGCCGGAGGTCCAGGATCGGCCGGGCGCCGTCCGCCCGGCGGAGCGGCTGCACGGCGCGGTCCGGTTCGACGACGTCTCCTTTCACTACCGATCGGACGTGCCCGTCCTGACCGGCGTCAGTCTGGATGTGAGCCCCGGAGAACGGATTGCGCTGGTCGGTCCCAGCGGAGCCGGCAAGAGCACGATGCTCAAGTTGCTCATGCGTTTCTACGACGTGCAGGGCGGCGCGATCACCATCGACGGCTACGACGTGCGGGATGTACCGCTCGCCTTCCTGCGAAGCCAAATCGGCCTGGTCCAGCAAGAGCCGTTCTTATTCAACGGCACCGTGCGCGAGAACATCGCGTATGGGGATTTGGCGGCCGATCAGGTCCGGATCGAGGAGGTGGCGAAGGCGGCGCGCGCCCACGAGTTCATCGCCGAATTACCGGACGGGTATGAGACCTGGATCGGCGAGCGTGGCGTCAAGCTCTCGGTCGGGCAGAAGCAACGGGTTTCCATCGCGCGGGTCTTGCTCAAGAACCCGCCGATCGTGATCTTCGATGAGGCGACATCGAATATCGATACGGAGACCGAAGTCAAGATCCGGGAGGCGCTCAATTACCTCACCCAGGGGCGCACGACGTTCATCATCGCCCACCGTCTTTCGACGCTGCACTATGTGGACCGCATCGTGGTTGTGGACAAGGGCAGGATCGTCGAGGAGGGACTTCACGAGGAGCTGCTCAATCGAGGAGGCCTGTACGCCATCCTGTATGACGCCCAATTCCAGCTTTGAGCCACTGAGACCATCTTTCAGGCTTGGAGACCGTTTTCAGGGTTGATCACCAGCAAACCGGAGCGATTATTCTGCAGATTCGCCTTATAACCGGAGGCTAGAAGCGCAGGCTTCTGGGGGGTCACCGCATGTCCACCTATCTGGAATGCCGCCGGACATCCGCGACAGTCTCTTCACCGCTCAGGCAATCAGCCGGAAGGTGGGCGGGACAGGTCTGGGGACGAAGATCGTCAAGGACGTGGTCGATGCTCACGGCGGGCAGATCACGGTAGACAGCAAGGAGGGTGTCGGGACGACGTTCTTGATCCGTTTGCCCCTTCCTCCACTCGAGACCTCTTCCGCCTGAGAGGATAATCTTTTTAGTCCCCCCGTGTTACTAACCCCCACCTGTCGTCCCACCGCCATTGCGAAAGCGCGATGGCTCACGTATATTTCATCCTGTCATTTGCGAGGAGCGGTTCCGTGGTTCTGGTCTATGAAAACGATCCGTTGGATACCGAGGATGCCCGCGGGCACTTCTATCATGTCTGCCAGGGGAAGATCGAGCAGACCGAGCTCTCGGTCCCCCCACCGGACAAGCCGTACGAATGTCCCAGGTGCGGCATCGAGCTGGAGACTGAAGATTTCTGGCACGCGCAACTGAAAGGGTCAGTGTGATAGGTCTGGCTCTGGGAGGAAATACTGCTATGCATGGGAGTGCGGGTCGAAAGACGGTGTCGGTGATGCGCGGGTTTATGATGCTCTGCAACACCTGCTACGATCACGTGATCGCCGATAAGCTGGTGGACAAGAAGAACTTCGTGGCCGACCACGAAGCGCTGTTCGATACGATCTGTCCCGGTTGTACGGATATTAACCGCCCGCTGATCGACGACATGCTGGGAAGTTCGGAGTAGGGCGTCAGGAGAGTGGAACCGAGGCTGATCTCTTCATTGGCAGGTCTTCCCGTCGAACTGCTTGCATGCGGATTCCCCGCCCGCGACTTTCCATGTTTTCAGTAACGGGGGCTTCCCCGGTCTGACCTCAACCACGATGTCGATCATCCCCGAGATCGGAAGCTTGTCCAGGTGAGGCTTCGCCGCCTCGGTCGCTTCCACGATGACGATTCCTGAATCGCCCGACACGAACAGGAAGCCTTTCTCTTTATCCACGTCGATGATCGGGCTGAAAATACTTTTCTCCTCAGCGGCGACCGGTCCAATCCAGCTCAGGCAGACGAGGGCGGCGGCAGGCAGCAGCGTCCATCGCATGAACGGCGTCGACTCTTTCACCGGAATCCTCCTGTCTCTTCGCAAGACAACCAGGGGGGGTATTATGGCATTGTCTGTCAGAGCGGTCTAGAGGGTTTTTGGCGGAGGAGGCGCCGGGGGCGGGGAGCGCTCGGAAGTCAGATCGAATGGAATTCTGCCGGCGCAACCTGGCGGTCTCTGATCCAATAGGTTCGGATATCCGGCTTGGACTTCTGTTCGAGGGAGATAATCAGGTAGGCCGTTTCCGGGTAATAGGCGAGACCGATATCGGTGGCGGACGGATAGGCGGGAGAAGCCGTGTGTGAGTGATAGATCATGATGAGGTCGAGCTGCCGCTGCCGCATGTCCTTGAACGCCGCCAGCATTTCCTTGGGGTCCATGAAGTAGGCCACCTCGGCCCGAGTCGTTTCCGGGAGGTGGCGTAACCCCTTGACGTGCGCTTCGTCGAAGACCTGAGCCGCGCGCGCGTCTTTGGCGACGGTGTTGGTGATCCGGTAGTGATGAACGACGGTACCGTTCCTTCCCGCCAGCAAGCCGCAGCATTCGAAGGGATCCAGCTCGCGGGCGTGGGCCACCATGTCATCCAGAATTGTTCTGGGGATCTTCAGAACGGACACGTTAGAGAGCGCACGAGACGGTATAATTGCCGCTCAGATCGGTGATGGTGGGGTTCGTCCCGCAGAGGGGGCAGCGTGGATCTTTCGGACGGGTCACTTTCCGGAACTTCATCTCCAGGGCGTCATAAATGAGCAGTCGATCCGCCAGCGTTTCGCCGATCCCGAGGATTTCCTTGATCGCCTCGGCTGCCTGAAGGACGCCGATCGTTCCGGCCAGCACGCCCAGCACGCCGGCTTCCTGGCAGTTCGGCACGAGTCCGGCCGGAGGCGGCTCAGGGTAGAGGCATCGGTAGCAGGGATAGCCTTCGTGGGCCTTGATGGTGGCCAGTTGGCCCTCAAACCGGAAGATGCTGCCGGAAATGAGCGTCTTCTTGGCAAAATAAGAGGCGTCATTCAGCAGGAATCGCGTCGAGAAATTGTCGGAGCCATCCAGAATGACGTCAAATTCCGCCAAGAACCGTAGAATATTGCCGGCGGTGATGTTCTCCTGATAGGTCTTGATGGTGATCTCCGGATTGAGCGCGGCCAGCATCCGGCGGCCGGACTCCACTTTGGACGCGCCGACGGAGGCGGTGGTGTGAAGAATTTGCCGCTGCAAGTTGGACAGGTCCACCACGTCGCCGTCCACCAGGCCCAGGGTGCCGACTCCGGCTGCCGCGAGGTACAGACCGGCAGGAGACCCCAGGCCTCCGGCCCCGATGATCAAGGCCTTCGCCCTGGAAAGTTTCTGCTGACCCTTCCCGCCGACTTCTGGCAAAATGATGTGTCGGCTGTATCGTTGGATCTGCGCGTCGGTGAAGTTCATAGCTTCGCTACAGGCGATAGGCCATAGGCTATGGGCAATAAGCTACAAGCCAGGCAGTAACTCCACCTATAGCCTGTCGCCTATCGCCCATCGCCTGTGGTTACTCCACAACGTTCAACTCAATGGGATCGACCAGGACCCCTTTCTTCCGGAGCCCTTCGACCGCCCGCTCGATTTCGGCGGTGTCGCCGCTCAGCTCGACATCCATCCAGCCCGTGGTCTCCCGGACGTCGGCCCGCCGGACGTTGGTCACGACCTTATACTCATGGCCGATCTGATAGATGATCGGTTCCTTGATCTTGTTTTCAGGAAACCGGATGTGAAATCGGAGGCTGGGCATCATCGGCCTCCCGCGATCGCCGGGACGATGGACACTTCATCGCCTTCCTTCAACGCCGTCTCCTTGCCCTTCAGAAACCGGATGTCTTCTTCGTTCACGTAAATGTTGACGAAGCGGCGCAGCTCACCGGTCTCGTCGTACAGCCGCTGCTTCAGGCCTGGGTGCATGGAGTCCAGGTTGGCGAGCACCTCGGCCACACTCGCGCCTTTTGCCTCGACTTCGCCCTGGCCTCTGGTCAGCGGGCGCAAGGGGGTGGGGATCCTGACCTTGATCACTTGATCCCCTCGCCGGTTGTTCCCATTTTGAAGGTCCGCTCAAAACTCACGAGACTCGGTTGGATGCGAACCGGCCGGCCAACGGCGTCAATCACCGCTTCCTGGGTCTTCAGCCCATTCCCCGTGATGTAGGCGACCGTCACGTCGCTCTTCTTGATGATCCCCTGCTTGACCAGCTTCCGGAGCACACCGATCGTCACCCCGCCCGCGGTCTCGGCGAAAATGCCCTCGGTCTGGGCGAGCAGCTTGATGCCCTCCACCACCTCGTCGTCGGACACCATATCCATGGCGCCGCGGCTTTCGGCCGCGGCTTTCAACGCGTAATAACCGTCCGCCGGATTGCCGATGGCGAGCGACTTCGCGATGGTCTTGGGCTTCACCGGTCTGAAGAAGTCCCGGCCCTCCATATACGCCAAGGCAATCGGCGAGCACCCTTCAGCCTGAGCGCCGTTGACCCTGGTCCGGACCTCGCTCACGAGGCCGAGCGCCCGCAGTTCGTTCAAGCCCTTCCAAATTTTCGTGAGCAACGACCCGGAAGCCATCGGGACGACCACCTGATCCGGCGCCCGCCAGCCAAGTTGTTCGACGGTCTCGTAGGCCAACGTCTTGGAGCCCTCCGCATAATACGGCCGGATATTGATGTTCACGAACGCCCAGCGGTGTTCGGCCGCAATTTCGCTGCAGAGGCGGTTCACATCGTCGTAGTTGCCCTCCACCTCGACCACGGTCGGGCGGTAGATGAGGTTCCCCAGCACCTTGGCCGCTTCCAAATCGCCCGGAATGAAGACATAGCACTGCATCCCGGCCGCGGCCGCATGCGCGGCGACGCTGTTCGCCAGGTTGCCGGTCGAGGCGCACGCGACGGTTTCGAACCCCAGTTCCCTGGCTCGGGTCAGGGCCACGGCGACGACTCGATCCTTAAAGGAGAGCGTGGGGTGATTGACCGTGTCGTTCTTGAGATACAATTCGTCGAGACCCAGATAGGCAGCGAGGTTGCGGGCCCGCACCATCGGGGTGAATCCCGCGTGCGGACCGACGGTCGCCGCGCCTTCGACCGGCAGCAAGTCGATATACCGCCACATGCTGAGCGGGCCAGCCTCGATCTTCCGCCGCGAGATGGTTTTCTTGATCTCCTCGTAGTTGTACTTGACCTCCAAGGGGCCGAAACACATGTCACAGACATGGATCGCCTTGGTCGGGTACTCCTTCCCGCATTCCCGGCAGACCAGCGCTTTCATCTTGGCCATAGCAACACCACTCAAGAGAGGCTGAGGTTCAGGTTGAGGGGTTTCAGCACATGCAGCCTCAGCCTAAGCCTCAACCTTAACCTGCTTCACGTCGCACACCTCCGGCTCGTGATCGAACAGCTCCGTAATCGTCGGATGGTCCCCGCACAACGGACAGTTGGGATTCCTCTTGGTCTTGATTTCCCGGAATGCGGTACGACGCGCATCGAAGTCCAGCAGGCGGTCGGTCAAGGGCCTGCCGACCCCGAGGACCAGCTTCAAGGCCTCGGTTGCCTGGATCGTCCCGATGATGCCGGCCAAGACCCCGAGCACACCGGCTTCCTGGCAACTGGCCACGAGCCCGGGCGGGGGGGGATTCTTGAACACAC
This sequence comes from Nitrospiraceae bacterium, assembly GCA_050731075.1. Classification (GTDB taxonomy): domain Bacteria; phylum Nitrospirota; class Nitrospiria; order Nitrospirales; family Nitrospiraceae; genus 40CM-3-62-11. Next base: position 5,549 of record JBOHOM010000106.1, on the reverse strand, counting down.
ACCGGTAGCAGGCCGATTTCCTGGGGATAATCGTGGTCACGCGGCCCTCAAATCGGAGGATCCCCCCGTGCACCAGCGGCTTGTCGGCGAAGTAACAGGCATCGTTGCACAGGAATTTAGTGGGGAAATTGTCCGCGCCGTCAAGGACCAGGTCATACCCGCGGATGAGTTCCAGGGCGTTCCTGGACGTCAGCCGATCTTCATGCATGACCACGGTGACATCGGGGTTGAGCGCCTGGATCTTCTCCTTCGCCGAGCGCACCTTGGAACGATCCAGGTCCCGGGTGTGGTGGATCACCTGCCGCTGGAGGTTGGAGAGATCCACCACGTCACTGTCGATGATCCCGATGGTGCCGACCCCGGCTGCCGCCAGGTAGAGCGCCGCCGGTGAGCCGAGGCCGCCGGCGCCCACGATCAGGATCCGGGACTTGGCGATCTTCTTCTGTCCCTTCCCCCCCACTTCGGGCAGCAGAATATGCCGGCTGTAACGGGTGATCTGTTCGTCAGTGAAGTCCATATTCAGTGCAGGCGATAGGCTATCGGCAATTGGCTATAGGCAAGTGCGAGAATCTAAATCCCTATCGCCTATAGCCCATCGCCCATAGCCTCTATTTAAATATTAAAGTACTTCTCGATGCTGATATACCGTTCACCGGTGTCGGGGAGAATCGTCACCACGTTTTGATCCGGCCCCAGCTCCTCGGCCACCTTCTGCGCGGCGAACACGTTGGCGCCGGCCGAGATCCCGACCAAGAGCCCTTCTTTTTTAGCCAGCAGCTTGGTAGTTTGGTAAGCCTCATCGTCCGTGACCGTGATCACACGATCCAGGATCGAGCGGTTCAGGACCTTTGGGATGAACCCGGCGCCGATGCCTTGAATTTTGTGTGGGCCGGGATCTCCTCCCGACAGAACGGGGGACCCGGCCGGCTCGACCGCAATCACGTTGATGCGGGGATTTCGTTCCTTGAAGACTTCCCCACAACCGGTAATCGTGCCGCCGGTTCCGACCGCCGCCACAAAGGCGTCAATCTTGCCGTTCAGCGCATCCCAGATCTCCACCGCGGTGGTCCGCCGATGAATCGCGGGATTCGCCGGGTTCGAGAACTGATCGGGCATGAAATAGGACGGGTTCTGCGCCACGATGCTCTCGGCCTCCTTGATGGCCCCCTTCATCCCTTCCCAGGCGGCGGTCAGGACCAACTGGGCTCCGTACGAGGACAGCAGGCTGGCCCGTTCCATGCTCATGCTTTCGGGCATGACCAGGATTAACCTGTAGCCGCGCACCGCCGAGACCAGGGCGAGACCGATACCGGTGTTGCCGCTGGTGGGTTCCACGATCGTGGAGCCGGGTTTCAGCCGGCCCTGGCGCTCCGCCTCATTGATCATGCTCAGGCAGATCCGATCCTTGACGCTCCCTCCGGGGTTAAACGACTCCACTTTTGCATAGATGGTGGCGGCCCCATCGCGGGAGAACCGGTTCAAGCGGACCAGCGGCGTCCCGCCGATCAGCTCCGTGATCTCTTTATAGGCCTGCCCCATCACCGGCCGCCCCCCATATAGAAGAGAAACTCCACCTGGTCTCCCTCCTTCACGGGCGTCGTCGCCAAATGGTCACGTTCCAGCATCCGGGCATTCAGCTCGACCGCCACCATGTGGGGGTCGATGTTCCTGGCCTTGAGCAAATCCAAGACCGTGGTCCCCTGAACTTCTTCCGTTTTTCCGTTAATGTTTACCAGCATCGAAAACTTCCAACCGGGCTTGGAACCAGGAGAATTCACAAACGCTAACAAACTCCGTGCGCCCTTGTCAAGGAAGCCTCCCGGTGGGGGCGCGGCCTCATGTGATGGTTCAGCCATGTTCTTCGTGAACCCCTGGTCACGGCTTTCGGAATGGATGTCCTGGGCGGCGTGAACCACCCCGGGACAATCATGACGTCATTGAGGTCTCCGCCCTTTCGCGACTTGCTACTTGGCCTCCGTTTCGCTTACAGTAGGCCCACTTTTTCAGAGGGTGGCGCGGATGTGGAAGAAGAATTTCATGTTTCGGGCCCAGGAAGCCGCCCCCTTGGACCAGTCCGAGAACGAGCTGTTTCATGACACCGAACCGGCCATGGACAGCGCCGGGATGCATTTTGAAAAGTTTATCTCGGTCTGGGTGCAAGGGGAGGGAGATGACGAGGCTCCCACCGCCTACACCAATCTTTATGTGCGAACGGCCACGCTGGATTTCAACAAGCGCGCGGGCTTTCTGCAACCGCTCCAAGGACGGTCCCACCAGATCAAACAGATGCTGACGCCCGGCCAGAAGGCGTTCCTCAAGGACTGGCTGAACAAAACCTCTCCTGGCGCATGGGGTGCCGCAGAAGATCCGTTCCGGGCCCTGTTCGAAATCGACTGATCTGCGACAGACGTGAAACGCTACATCATCATCGGCGGTGGCCCGGCCGGCATCAACGCGGCCGCCGCGATCCGGGCGAGGGATGGAGAGGGCGGGATCCTCGTCCTGGATCGCGACCGCGACCCTCCCTATTACCGGACAGAGCTCGATACCTACATCGGGGGTTCGACGCCGGACGCGGAACTCCCGCTTCACCCACCCGCGTACTACCAGGAGCAGCGTATCGCGCTTCGGCTCCAGTCCGTGGTGGCGCGGCTGAAGCCATCTGACCGGCGGGTCGAGCTGGCCGGCGGCGAACGAGTCGAGTACGATGCGCTGCTGCTGGCGCCAGGCTCATATCCCCTCACCGTGTCCTGTCCAGGCAGTCAGCTCACCGGCGTGATGACGGTGCGGACGTGGGACGATGCCCGCCGTGTCACGCGGGAGGTCTTGGAGGCCGACCGACCGATTCTGGTCGTGGGGGGAGGGGTCCTCGGCATGATCCTGGCCGAAGGGATCCGCCAGCGAGGCCGCCCGGTGGTCTTACTGGAGCGGGAACCGCGTCTCTGGGCCCCGGTGTTGGATGAGGTCGCCTCGGATCTTCTCCGACGCGGTCTCACGCAGTCCGGCATCGAGGTGTTGCTGGGCGAGGAAATCGCCGAAGTGTACGGAGAAAACGGACGAGTGACCGGCGTGCGCACCTCCGGTGGCCGGCGGATGGACGCGGCCTTGGTGGTGGTCGCGATCGGGGTGCGGCCGGATATCAGCTTTTTGGACGGGAGCGGGGTCAGGACAGACCGCGGCATTCTCATCGACCACGAGTTTCGCACCAATGTCCAGGATGTCTTCGCGGCCGGCGACGCGGCACAGACCTACGATCCGATTTCAGGTCAATTCCGCGTCGTCACCAACTGGAACAACGCCGTCGAACAGGGGAAGCTGGCCGGCGGCATCATGGCCGGGAGCAGCGAGGTGTATCGGGGCGTGATCGTCTCAAACTCGGAGACGTTCAGCGGCGTGCGCGTCACGGTCCTGGGTGTCACGCTGCCGACGGCCGACGGAACGATCGTCATGACCGGCCGAGATCAGGCGAAAGGCATTTACCGGAAACTCGTGCTGCGCCAGGACAAGCTGATCGGCGCGTTGCTGGTCGGCAACACGTCGGGAGAAGGGATGATGCGCAAACAGATCGTCGAGGGAAAAACCACAAGCGGCAGCGAGCTCAAGTCAAAATTTCTGACGGGGCTTGTCATCGAGGAGTTCCCACACGGGTGAGTGGGAGACCGGCCAGATGACGGAGCGAACGGACGTGGTGATTGTGGGCGCAGGCGGCGGAGGGGCCGTGCTCGGTCTGGCCTTGGCCCAGCGGGGCATCAGGAGTGTGGTCTTGGAGCAGGCGCCCGGGCCGCCGAGCGGCCTGCGGGGCGAAATCCTTCAGCCTAACGGGCAGCAGATCTTAGACCGCCTCGGTGTGCTCCGGCAACTTCCGTCCCAGGCGACGAGGTCCGTCCGCCTCTTACATTTCCATCGCGCACCTCACCCTGAACGGCTCTGCACCGTGGATTACGACCTGCTGCCGCCGCCGTACAACCGGGCCATTGTCACATTGCCGAACGTCGCTCATCACGCCATCCTTCAGGCCTTGGAGACGCAGGCTCCCGGCAGCCTTCGGTACGGGGTACGGTTCAAGGGGCTGCTGCGCCAGGCGACAAGGGTGGTGGGAGTGACAGCGGAGTGCCAGGGGAAACCGCTCACGATCTCGGCCAGGCTCGTGGTGGGCGCGGATGGCGCGTTCTCCAAGGTCCGAGAGGCGCTCGCGATCCCGACGCAGTTCCATCTCTACCGCGACGGGTATCTCATCGCCATCCTGGACAGTCCGGACGATCTGGAGGAAGGCCGCTACTTCGTCGGCCGTCGAACCATCCTCGGACTGTTCCCCGCTGCCGGCCGCAAGGTGTACCTCTTCTACATGATCCCGGCCGACTCGATGCCGCAGATCAAGGCCGCCGGGCTTGCGGCGCTGAGAGCTCAGTGGCTGACGATCGACCCGGGCCTGGAGAAGACGGCCCAGAGCCTGGTTGACTGGGAGCAGACCGCATATATGCCCACGGGACGTGTCCGGGCATCTCGATGGGTGGCGGATGGCGCAGCGCTGATCGGAGACGCCGCGCATGCGATGAACCCGCATGCCTCGCAGGGACGGATGCAGGCCATGGCGGATGCGATGTCCTTGGCCGAAGTAGTTCCGGCGTGCCTGGAACGGGGGGATTGGTCCGCTGCGGCGTTGGCCCCGTTCGAACGGAGCCGCCGACCCCAGGTGACGATGCTCCAGCGGCTGGCGGATGAGCAGGTGCAGTTCTGGAACACCGGTAACCCGCTGTTGGCCTACCTGCGCGACCGTGTGTTCAAGACCTTGGACCGCAACCAACGGCTTCGCTACCGGGTCCTGGCCGCAACGGCGGGATTGCTCGACACGCCGCCCTTCAGCCTGCTGGATCGTCTCATAGCGGTGGGTCTTCTGCCTGATCCTCGCGCCGACCGGCTGCCTTCCGGTCCATCGGCTCGGTTGGACTAAGGAACACCAGGCTGTGCGTGAGGTGCCTACAGAAGTGCGCGAGGTCCTTCGGGAGTATCTTCCCCAGGTGACGAAAATCTTCGGGGCGACCCTCGAAGCCGTAATCCTCTATGGGAGCGCCGCGGGCGGGGAGTACCTGCCAGGGCGTTCCAATATCAATCTGCTCATGCTGCTGAGCCGGCATGAGGGAACAGGGTTGCAGCACTATGCGACGCTGCATCAACGCTGGCAGAAGGAACGGATCGTCGTGCCGATCTTTCTTACGCCGGTTGAGCTACAATCCTCGCTCGCGCACTTTCCCCTGGAGTTCCTGGAAATCCAGGAGCAGCATCTGCTGCTCGTCGGCCGCGATCCTTTTCCCGGTCTCACCATTGACCTCCGAAACCTGTGCCTCCAGTGTGAGCAGGAGATGCGCGGGAATCTCCTGCGGCTGCGTCAACGGTTCGTGGAAGGGGGAGGCATGACGGAAGCGAACGGCATCTTGTTACCCCTGTCGCTCACGGCGTTGCTACCCTGCCTCAGAGGCCTACTTCGATTGGCCGGGCGTCCGGCTGAACGTTCGGCGGATGCGGTGCTGAAAGCGGCGCAGAATGATTTG
>JBOHOM010000105.1:0-5330 GCA_050731075.1 Nitrospiraceae bacterium | reverse complement strand
TCCGTGGTGTCTTCATCGCGGGCCTGGTGAGTAAGTAATCACTCACCAGGTTACCACGGACAAGTCCTTTCCGACAAGCGGGATGCGGATCATTGGGACCGAAGGATGGGATCCGGGAGTCTTTCTGAAGATATTTTAGGTTTGAAGGATGTTCAAAAAGGCCTTCCAGCAAGGCCGCAGCGAGTAAGAAGCCGAGGCGTACTTTTTGCGTGTACGTCGCAGGCTTTAAGCGATGCGAGAACGAAGCTGGAGGACTTTTTCAACATCCGCCGCTACTGGGGAATCTTCGCCCACGCCTGCTGATACTCTTCGAACGAGTCCACTTCCACCCAGCCCTTGAAGATCGGGACGCTGCTGACCTTGTGGCCGGTGTCGATCAGCTCCTGGATCATGTCCGTGAACGAGGCGTGGAGGAACGTGCCGGCCTCGTGGAACCCCTTCTGCGCGTATTTCCCGCGCGCCTCCCGGTAGGCGCGTGTGAATGCCTCGATACCCTGGTCGGAGAACATGGCGAGGCCGATGAACTCCCCGTGCGCCAAGTCGTGCGGCAGATCCTGTCCGATCTTGAGGACGCGATTTTCCTCCTCCGGCAGGACGTACCGGGACAGGTAGTCGGCGCCGGGCGGGGTTTGCAGCATCACCAGATCGGGCTTGATCGCGGGATTGGGAAAGCCTCGCTGTCGCTGGTCGTACCAGGCGAGGTCCACCACGAGCGTGATATCGGCCGGGCTCTTCAAGAGCTTCTGCAACACGGCCGTGTCGAAGATGATGTCCCCGTAGAGAAACAGGCACCGGCCCTTCATCTCGCGCTCGGCGCAGAAGAGGGAGAACAGGTCTCCCGTCTCTTCGTACCGGTCGTTGTCGTAATAGCGGAGGTTGGGAAGCGTGATCGCCTCCTTCTTGTATCCCCGGACAAGCACGATGTCCTTGATGTTGCACTCATTCAGCGCCGCCACCTGGCGTTCGAGGATCGTCCTGCCTTTAATGTCCAGCAAGCACTTCGGCTTGTCTTCGATGAGAGGCAGGAGCTGTTTCTCGAAGCCGGCGGCGGCGATCATGGCGGTGATCTGCTCGCCCCCGACCGGCAGGAACCGCCGCTCATCCTCCTCCATCTGGGGCACGCCGACCAGCTCGTACACCTCGTTGAGGTTCACGATGCGGTCGTTGACGGCGCCCGGGCGCGTGTCGTGCTTGATGACCACCAGGGCGTCGCGCATCGCCTTGATGCCGGCCCTGATCACCTGGTTCGCGTAGATGACGATCTTGAAGCCGGCCTCATCCAGTTCGGCCGCGGTGACCCCGTCGAAAATGGTCGGGACGACGACGAGCGGGACTCGGCCGGACCACTTCCGGGCCACGGTTTTGAGCTCGTCAAAGGTCGGCGACTTGGAATGGATCAGCACGGCGTCCGCGCCGGCCTTGGCGTAAGCCTCGGCCCGCTTGAGGGCCTCCTCCTGGCCCCACCCTGCGATCAGCGCCTCGGTTCTGGCGATGACCATGAAATCCGGCACGGTCTGCGCCGCTTTGGCGGCCTTGATCTTCCCGCAATGTTCGTCGATCGGGACCAGCTCGCGGCGGACGCCTGCGTAGAAGCTGCACCGCTTCGGAAACACGTTGTCCTCGATGCAAATCGCGGCGATCCCGGCCCGTTCGTGGTCCGCGACGGTGCGCATGACGTTCAACGCGTTCCCGTAGCCGGTGTCGCAGTCGGCGATAATCGGGATGCCGACCGCTTCGACCATGTTGCGTTCGACGTCGAGCTGCTCGGTCAGGGTGACGAAGCTGGCGTCGGGAATGCACTTGAGCGCGGCGGAAATGCCGAACCCGCTCGCCCAAATGGCGTCGAAGCCGGCTTCCTGGACCAGCTTGGCGCTCAGCGCATCGTGGGCTCCGACGGCCTTCACGAGGCCGGGGCGGCGAAGCAGGTCTCTGAGCTTGGTGGCGTTATGCATCGCGCGCGACTATGCGACAGGGCCGCTCCGGTTGTCAATGAACAACGGGGATGGGCGTGCCAGGCCGGTGCGGTCAGTATCCGGTTTCGGACAGGCTGTCATTGAACCTCGGCGCGAGCGAGCGGCTTTCGACGAACACGAACCCGCGTTCACCCCGGCCGTCATAGGTCAGGTTGATCTCGGTGTCGCTCCCGCGCCAATTATACTGTTGATTAAGCCCGCGGGTCATCTGACCAGGGGTCCGCTCGACCGGGCCGAATCGCGACTGAAGGTAGACCATCACCTGCTCGTGGGTTGTCTTGCCCTGGTAGCGGATGATCACCCGGGCGAATGCCCCGTCGTACGTGTAGAGGCGCATCGACTCCACTTTGGCGTCACCCAACGGCGGCGGACTCTCCTTGAGATCGTAGCCGTTCACGTGTTCCCCGGTCTCAGTCAGGATGAGGTCGGTCGCCGCGGTCAGGGCCGAGCCCCAGACGATACCCTGAAAGCCCTTCGGGTCATCCAACAGGGTGCCGGAAGAGGCGATCGGCGGCCCGAGAAGCGCAGTGAACCAGCCGAGGCCGGCCAGGATGCCGAGTGCGGGCGCGAGTCGCATGGGCCTACTCACCGGAATGCGCGGCACAGTAACACGATCAGGTTGCGAAGGCAACCGCGCCGACTTGGTTGAGAAACCCACCTTGCTCCGCTATAATGCGGTCCACTTTTGCGGCCGGACCAGTGCGCCCGGCCGTTGTTGTTTTGGCTCTCCGATTGACGAGCTATGATCGAAAGCGACGCATTCGTCGAGTCGTTGCAGGACATCGGGTTCGATTTCTTCACCGGGGTGCCCGATTCGATCCTGGGCGGCATTATCGCCACGCTGCTGGAACGGAGGTTGTACACCCCGGCCGTCCGGGAGGACGAAGCGGTGGCCATGGCGGCCGGCGCCTACATGGCCGGCAAGGTCCCTGCGGTGCTGATGCAGAATTCCGGCCTGGGGACCTGCCTCAATGCCCTTCTTTCCCTGAACCTGATCTATCAGCAACCCTGCCTGCTGATCGTTTCCTGGCGGGGTTTTCAGGGCATGGATGCGCCCGAGCACCTCGTCATGGGCCAGACCATGACGCAGCTCCTCGACGCGGTGCGCATCCCGCACCGGACGCTGTCGGAGCAGACCGCCGTGGACGACCTGAAGTGGACGGCGGAGACCTTCATGAAACAACGGATTCCCCTCGCGCTGCTCCTGAAGAAGGGCGTGGTCAGGGGTATCCAGCCGTGAGGTGAAAGAGTGAGACCCGAAGAGGGGACCATCCAGAGCCGGGCGCGCGCGATCGGCGCGGTCTTGGAGCTCCTGACCGATCAGCCGGTCATCATCTGCAACGGCTTCCCGTCCCGAGAGGCGTTCAAGCTGGCGGACCGTCCCACGCATTTCTACATGATCGGCTCGATGGGTGTCGCGTCCGCGATCGGGTTGGGGGTGGCCTTGTCGAAGCCCGCCAAGAAAGTGGTGGTGTTGGATGGCGACGGCAACGTCCTCATGGGGATGGGGACGCTGGCGACCGTCGGCGCGTTGAAGCCCAAAAACTTTCTCCACGTGGTGCTCGACAATGAAGTGTATGGCAGCACGGGTAATCAACCCACCTTTTCAAGGGTCGTGCGGCTGGAACAGGTGGCCAAGGCGGCAGGCTATGTGCATGTGGAGCGGGTGCGGGAGCGGGAGGACTTGGCCTACGAGCTCAAGGAAATGCTGGCGAAGGACGGCCCCAGCATGCTGCTCGTGAAGGTGACGGAACAGGCTGAGGATGTGGACCGGGTCGCACTGGAGCCGCCCGAGATTACCAGACGTTTTATGAAGGCGATTGAGTAGGGCAATAGGAGAGGGGCTAGAGGCTAGAGGCAAAAGGCTATGGGTAGGAACGCGCAGTTTGTTCCTATAGCCACTCGCCCATAGCCTCTAGCCAGGGTTTTTTATGATTCTCCTGAATCCAGGGCCGGTGAATGTCTCGGAGCGCGTCCGGAAGGCGCTGCAGCGTCCTGATATCTGTCACCGGGAGTCCGAGTTTGCGGAGCTTCTTCACGGGATCAGGCAGAAGCTGCTGAACGCCTTCGTGCCCGGGGCCGAGTCGGATTATACCGCGGTGGTGCTGACCGGGTCCGGAACGGCCGCCGTCGAGGCCGCCGTCCTCTCCTCGTTACCGCTCGGCAAGCGGGCGCTGGTCATCAACAACGGCGTCTATGGTCAGCGCATCTCTTCGATTCTCGGCTTGCATCGGCTGGGCGTGTCCGAGTTCAAGCTGGAGTGGGAGACGCGACCGGACCCGGAGCGGCTGCGGCTGGCGCTGCGGCAGCACCCGGAAGTGCACGTGGTCGCGATGGTGCACCACGAGACGACGACCGGGTTGATCAATCCGGTTAAAGAAATCGCGGAGGTGGTGGACAGCCAGAACCGCGTTTTTCTCGTCGACTCGGTGAGCGGGCTCGGTGGAGAGGAACTGAACATTGCCGGCCCGCACTTGTACATGGTCGCCGGCAGCGCGGGGAAGTGCATTCAAGGCTTCCCCGGGGCTTCCTTCGTGCTGGTGCGCAAGGGGTTCATGGAGCGGATGAAGGGCTATCCCAAGCGTTCCTGGTACCTGCACCTGCCGCACTATTATGAAGATGAGGAGAAAGGAACCATTCCCTTTACGCCGGCCGTGCAGGTGTACTATGCCTTCGACGAGGCCCTCAATGAGTTGCTGGAGGAGGGCGTTGCCCGTCGTATCCAGCGTTACAGAAAAGCCTCCTCGCTCATCCGTCAACGACTCAGCGCGTTGGGTTTGCAGCCGGTGCTTCCGCCGGAGTTCCGGTCCAACACCATCACGTCGTATTACCTGCCTGCGGGAATGACTTATCAGATGCTGCATGACCGTCTGAAGGAGCGGGGATATGTCATTTACGCGGGGCAGGGTCAATTGGAAACCAAAATCTTCCGCGTGGCGAACATGGGCGCCTTGTCCGAGACGGATATCGAAGGCTTTCTGGCGGCTTTCCAGCAGGTGCTGGAAACGGCGGCGGTCCGCTCATGAAAGCGATTCTCCTGGCAGCCGGTGTCGGGAAACGGCTCTGGCCGGTCACGCAGCACCGTCCCAAGTGTTTGATCGAGCTGGGAGGACGCACGCTGTTGCTCCGGTATCTGGAGGCCCTCGCGGGCGTCGGCATCAAGCAGGCGGTCATCGTGGTCGGCTACAAGCAGGACATGATCCGCGCCGCGGTGGGGACCGGCCGCTCCGGAGTTGAGGTTCGCTATCTGGTGAATGAGCAGTATCAGCGAGGCAGTGTGACGTCCCTGTGGCTCGCTCGGGCCGAATTGGACGACGACGTGCTGATCATGGACGCGGATGTCCTGTTTCACCGGCA
>JBOHOM010000104.1:0-3966 GCA_050731075.1 Nitrospiraceae bacterium | reverse complement strand
ACTCTGAGCCGTGGCGGAAGGCTGGTCGGCGACGAACGCTGCCAACGTCATGAACCCGAGCAGCACGAGTGCGGCGCGTCCCCCTAGATCACTCTCGCCATTCCCTGGCTTGTCGCCATGCCATCCTGTCCGGGTGGTTGCGCGCCTCTTCATGGTTCGGCTCCTCAGGGACCCGGGCTCCACTGCGCCTCGGGCCGGGGACGGCCCTCATCAATAGCACACCCGGTCCAAGGAGCGCCAGGTGGGATGCCGGGACTGTAGACCCCCGTTGGTGGTGCGAACAGCTTGGATCACACCAAAATTTCCAAAGGGTTGCGACTTTCAACAACTCTCTGCTATATTTCACGGAGGAGCTTTCCGGAACGAGGGTGTCGCATGATCTCGGACAGCCGTGCGTGATGGTGGGTTCGCAGCCGCTTCCTTCCCATACCAATCCCCAGCCAGAGCAATAGGAGGATGACCATGCCCGGTTCTCGCGAGCACCCGTTTGAGTTGAAGTCGACGACCATGGGGGAGCGACTGAGGTATTTCCTCAACCCCTTCGACCAGCGGTACGAAGACATGACAAGAGGTCACTTCTGGCTGAATGTGTCCAGGGACTTGATGGCCGGCCTCATCGTGGCCATGGTGGCCATTCCCCTTGCGATGGGTTTTGCGATGGCGTCAGGCCTCCAGCCCGAGCAAGGCATCGTCGGAGGGGCCATCGCAGGTCTGATCGGTGCGCTCTTTGGCGGCTCCAAGTATCAAGTGTACGGGCCCACCGCGGCGTTCATCCCCGTCATCGCCTTGATGGTTCATGACTTCGGCACCTCCTTCATGATTCTGGCCAGTATCTGCGCCGGCCTGATCCTGACTGTCATGGGCCTGTTCCGCATGGGGCGGTTTGTCAGCCTGGTTCCCGACTCGATCGTGGTGGGCTTCACCATCGGGATTGCCTGCGTGATCGTGACGACGCAGTTGGGCCACGTGCTGGACATCAAGACCGAGCTCATCGGGCACAGCTTCCTGGGAAAGCTGAAAGTCGTCCTGGACCATTCGTCCGAGATCAACGCGTACGCGATCACGCTTGCATTGGGGACGTTTGCGATCTGCAAGGCATTCTTCAAGGTTTCCGTCTATATTCCCGGCCCTCTCATCGCCCTCGGATTCGGCACCGTGCTAACCTGGACCGCCTGGGCGGAGAAGGGTATCGTTTCGATCAAGGATGAGTACGGGAGCCTCCCGACCGACTTCTGGGTCTTCACGCCACCCGCATCTTTTCAACTCAATTTTCTCTTTTTCACCGACCTCGTGTACGCGGTCGCCGCCATCACGTTCGTCGGCGCAGTCGAAAGCCTATTGTCGTCGAGGATGGCGGATCGCCTCGCCGATAACAGGGGTACGCCGTTCAACCCGAACAAGGAGCTGTGGGGTCAGGGGTTGGTGAACGTCATCGTCCCTCTGCTGAACGGATTTCCCCACACGGGCGCACTGGCTCGGACGGCCACCAACATCAGGGTCGGGGCTATTTCGCCGCTGGCGGGCATCTCCAAGTGCGTCTTCAAACTCCTCCTTGTGGCCTACCTCGCCACCTTCCTGGAGCATGTCCCGATGGCCTGTATCGGCGGGATCATGCTGTACGTCGCCGTCAACATGGTCAAACCCGCGGAAATCTCGATGGTGCTGTCCCGCGGGAGACTCGAAACCCTGATGATGGCGTACACGGCGATCATGGTGCTGGTGACGGATTTCGTGACGGGGGTCGGTACGGCCATCGTGCTGTATTCGCTCGCCTCGCGTTTCCCGCCGCAATTCATACCTGCAAAGGGCTCATGAATCAGTCAGACCAGCACTGACCTTGTGTTGCCGGCCCCGATTGTCTAGAATAGGCGCCTGTTCGGCTGATGCAGCAGGAGGCCGGCGTGAAGGGGTTGCGGTTCGAACGGCTCGGGAACGGGCATTACTACAAGGTCGTGCTCCACATCGGCAGCACCTACATCCCGGTGACTGACGAAATCGTGGAGGACCTCAAAGCCAAGAGCCTGTTGCCCGCGGAACGATTTCTCGAACTCCTCGTGGACAAGGTCGGGTACTCCTCCTACCTGAAAGAGCAGATCCGGGCCGAACTCAAGAACGCCGGCGATCCCATCACGCAGATCACCGTGCTCCAAGGCGCCATCCGCGACCTCTAGTCAGGCAGGTAAAGGTTTAGGTTGAGGCTAAGGAAAACCCGGGGCTGGCAAGTTCTTGCTCAACCTTAACCTCAGCCTCAACCTTCCACGGTCTCACACGTCCCATGTGTTCCCCTCCCGAAACAGGTCATTCATGATCCGGCTCTTCTGTTCCGGGTCCTTCTCCAGCTTGATGGCCTGCGCGTAGTTCTCCATCGCCATCTGCTGCTTGCCCCGGCGCACGTAGACCCGGGCGATGCCGAGATAGGCCCGGGCATCCTCGGGATTCGATCTGAGCGCCCGATTGAAGCATTCCATGGCTTCGTGGATCTGGTCCTTGTTGAAGAGCATCCAGCCGATCGCGGTTTCGGCTGGAGCGAAGTTCGGGTCCGCCTCCAAGGCCTCCCTGTATTCTTTCATCGCCAGGTCCAGACGGCCTCTCGTTTCGTACACGCCCCCGAGGGCAAAATGCACTCCGGCGTCCCGCGGGTTCAAGCGAAGCGCCTCCTTGTACTCCAGGATCGCGGGCTCCACCTTCCCCTGCTCCGCCAACGCGCAGCCAAGGTTGGAGTGAGCGACGGGATCGTTGGGGCTGAGTCGGATGACTTCCCGATATTGAGGGATCGCCATCTCCAACCGGCCCTGCTCCTGGTACGCCACCCCCAGGTTCGTTTTGGCGGCCAGGAAGGAGGGGTCCAGCTTCACCGCCTCACGGTACTCCTTGATGGCCAGCTCGTTCCGCCCCGCGCGTTCGTGGATCTGGGCGAGAAAAAAGTGGGGGTACGCCGCGCCGGGCTCCAGCTTTATGGCCTCCTTGTACCGTTCCACCGATTGCTCGGACCGGCCCGACTGCGAGAGGAAGAGGCCCGTCACGAGATGGACATTGGCTTGATCGGGATGCGCCTTCAGCATCGCCTCGGTCCAGGCCCTGAGTGTCTCGATGTCGTCGGCCTCCTGAAGTGAACTGGCGTGGGTCTTCCAGGCCTCGCGGACCTCTCCCCTGATGAGGTGCACGACGTTCATCGCAAAGTGCGGCCGCGGGTCCTTGTGTGACGTGCGCGTGAGATCCCCGACCCAGGCGGACGCTTCCCGGAACAGGGCAGCCCAATCCCCCCGAACGATGGCGTCTTGGATGAGATCAACGTGCTCCATCATCCCTCGGCTTGTTCCTGGTGATGGGTGCCGGCGGGCTCGGGTTCGACCCGTTGGTAAGGACGCAGGGGGGTTAGAAGTGTTTCTTGCCTTTATGCTTGCCGTGTAAGCCGTCGCCCGTCAGGTCCGGCAACTCGACGCCGACGAAGTATCGGTAGACCAGTTCGCCGCCGTACCAGCCCTGCACCCCGGTCAACGTGGCCCCGATCACGTTGACGAGCACCGGCATGACGACCGACCCGCCGACCGGGATGTCCCCCCCGTTCCGCACCGCCAGGTTCAATCCCTGGACCACCAACAGACCGATGCCGAAGACCAGATGGGAGGTGGCCGGACGCCGCGCATCTTTCTGTTCGGGGTCCCGCATGACCGCCAGGAAATCCGGCAGTCCGGTCGCCGCGGCCGTCACGTGCGCGACCAGCCCGAAGACGATCGCCCAGAAGGCCATCCGGAACCAAAAGGCCTCCTGGAGCAGGAGATAGAGGCCATCGCACACCAGCGCAGACGTGTAGAGCCCGATCGGGAAGCCCACGACCATCACGTGGATCGGATGCCCGGCGAATTGCAGGCGACTTTTCATGCCCGTCAGTATAACACCATGGCGATTGGCGAGAAAAGCACGCGCGCACTGCGAGTCAATGTGCTATTGCGGCGGGTCCTGGAG
>JBOHOM010000103.1:0-3428 GCA_050731075.1 Nitrospiraceae bacterium | reverse complement strand
GTCTTTCAAGGGAAGTAATGAGGGCTTCACTCCTAAATCCTTGTCCATTTAGATGGGACGGCTTGATGCCCGCTGCCACGGCCACGACTTCAAGTATGTCGGTGAGATTCTCTCCTCGGCTAGGTTTTTCTGACCGATCGAGTCGTAGGCCCGTCAGACTGTCAAACAGTCCATTTAGTCGCTCGGCATTCATAGTCTTCGAACAGTTTCACCATTGGTTAGAGAGGCCTATTGCGAGAGAATGCGAATCGGTTCCTGGTACCTTTTTCTCACCCGTCCGGAGGTCCTGCGGCAGCTTCTTCGCTGCTTCGCCGACGATCTCAAGGCTGCGCACGAAGGCGCGGCGCAGCGTCTGGTTCCCTAAGAAGTCCGCCTTGCTTAGGCCACGACTGTGCTGAATGAGGTAGACCGCTTCCTCCAGGATATGCCGGAGGTACTCAAGCGGCACGAAGGACATCCTCTGCCTGATTAAGAATGTGCGGTCCGATGAAGGGGCTGAGCGCCTCCGTAGTGACGATCTCAACCGAGCGGTGAAGGAGGTCTTCGAGCAAGAAAGAGAGGGCCATGAAATGGTCAAATGTCTTCTGCCCGGGCTCGAACTCGACCAGTAGGTCCACATCGCTGTCGGGCCGATTGTCGCCTCGGACGAACGAGCCGAACAGGGCTATCCGCCGAACGCCAAGTCCACGGATTTGCTGCTGCGCCTGTAGGAGGCGCTCGATGACTTGATCCTTTGTCTGTGCGGCAGCGCTCATACCCATAACCCACCCTTGACCCACGGCATAAGGTAGAGCCGGGACAGGCCTGATACGCTGAGGTAAGCCTCAGCTCGGGGCCCATCAATTACGGACAGGCTACTTTGTAGTGGGCGTCCTGTCAATGGCGGGGATTAGGCACTGGGTACTGCGGATGCTCAGGGAGGGTAAGAACGCGCCGCGTAGGTGAGCGAAGCGCCCACCCTTCTCTCCCACAGTGGCCGGTGTTCTTCTTTAAGGCCGGGTGGCCAGGTGCCCTCAGACTGCGCGCGTCCAGCGAGCACACTATCCACCTGTGCCCGGACCGATGAATCTTGTGTGCGCGATGCGCGAGCATGTGAGGACGCCTGGCCACCCCGCCCTCCTCTTCTTCACACCGGCCACTGTTCTTCCTTCCACGCCATCTCCCAAAACATCCACTCATACCTTGAACTGATCACGAACGCCTCCTCCATCCGCCGTTTCTCGGCCTGGCCGGCGTCCTTGGCCCACTCATCCACCTTGGCCCGCATCCAGCGCTGGACCTCCGCAAATTCGGGGGACGCGTAGAGCAGGAGCCAGTCACGGTAGGGGTGGTCGACGCGCGGCGGGCCTTTCTTCAAAAGGTGCTGCCCGAGCACGCAGTAGATCCAGGCGCAGGGGAGGGCCACCACCGTGATCTCGCAGGCCGAGCCGGTCGCGGCCACGGCCAGCATGTGCCGCGTGTAGGCGAAGTTTGTCGGCGCCATCGGCACGGAAGTCATTTCCTTCGGGCTCATCTTCCATCTCTTTCCGTGGCTCTCGTGGAGGCTCCGCTCGACGACGATCGTCTCTTCCGCGAGCTTGTTGAAGCGCAGCGCGGACTCCGAGTCCGGCGCCTTCTGCGCGGCGGCGGCGAACACACGGGCCAGGTCTCCCAGAAACCGCGCATCTTGCAGGATGTAATATTTGAACTTTCGCTCCGGCAGGGTGCCCTTGCCGAGGGCGACCACGAAGGGGTGCGTGAGCTGCGCGTCCCAGATCGGTCTCGCGATCTTCCGCAGACGCTCAGAAAACGACATGCCTGCCTCCTCGAGGGGTCGCCACAAACCGGTTCGTGAACAGTGTGTCCAACGGCATCTGTTTCTTGATCACGCCGCGTTTGAACAACCAATCCCGCGTTGCCGCCCACCGGCTTTCGTCCTGCGTCAGGAGCTCGGGGAAATAAGGCCAGGTCTTGTCGAACGTTTTGGAGGAGAGCGACGGATCCGCTATCGCGTTGGCCTTCAAATAGGTGCTGAGCGCCTCATCCGGGCGCTGATGGATGAACGTCAGACCGCGGGTCAGGGCCCGCGTGAAGCCCCGAACGACGTGGGGATGCTGTCTTACCATCCGGTCTGAAGTCATGACCACGAGCTGATAGAGATCGGGGACGCCGTATTTGGTCGGGCTGGCGAACTCGACCGATGCGCCCTTCAGCTCCGCCTCGACCTGTTCGTAGTTCACGAAGGCTCCGAAGACCGCGTCGGCCTTTCCGGAGAGC
Organism: Nitrospiraceae bacterium; assembly: GCA_050731075.1. GTDB lineage: Bacteria > Nitrospirota > Nitrospiria > Nitrospirales > Nitrospiraceae > 40CM-3-62-11. The sequence goes on along the minus strand of JBOHOM010000103.1, from coordinate 1,172 downwards.
AGGGCGTCCGTCAGGGTGAACCCGACGTCCACCGGCTGGATGTCATCATGCGTGAGTCCGGCTGCTTCCAGCATGGTTCCCAGGATGGGGAGGTCGATTTCCAGTCCCGGCCATCCCACGCGGCGGTGGCGCAGGTGCTCCAGGCGCTTGATCGGGCCGTCCTTGAGGTACATCAGGCAGACGACGGTGTGGACGAGCAGGGGTCCGATCGAGATGAGGGGCGAGCCCTGGTCGCGAGCCTTGATGAGATTGGTCTGTTCGCTCACGCCGAAATCGGCCTTGCCGCGCGCGACGAGCTCCAGCGATTCTTCCGGCACCGTGGGGACGACAATCGAGAGGTCCAGTCCTTCGTTTCGGAAGAAGCCTTGTTCTTTCGCGACGACGAACGGCAGGTGGTCGGGATTGAGAAACCATTCCAGCGCGAGGGTGACGATGGGGCGGTGGGGAGTGTGGCGTGAGGCGTGGGGAGCGGATGTGTTCTTCCGGCGTTGAGCGGAGGCGGGCCGCCGGGCGGGGGTCTTTTTGAGCATTCTGCTAGGTTTTTCCCATTCGGTTGATGCCATCGAGCGCCGCGGTGCGGTAACACTCGGCGAGGGTGGGGTAATTGAAGACAGTGTGGACGAAGAAGTCCACCTTGCCGCCGTAAGTCAGGACCGCCTGACCGATGTGGACCAGCTCGGTGGCGCCTTCGCCGATGATATGCACGCCGAGCAATTCCAGCGTGTCCCGGTGAAAGATCAGCTTCAGGAGTCCTTCCAGGTCGCCGAAGATCTGGCCACGCGCGATTTCCTTGTAAAAGGCCCGCCCGACCTCGTACGGGATGGCCTCCTTGGTCAGCTCCTCCTCATTCTTTCCCACCGTTGAGATTTCCGGAATCGTGTAGATCCCGTAGGGCATGACCTTGGGCAACGTGGACTGCTGGACTTTGAACGCGTGGCAGGAGGCGAGACGGCCCTGTTCCATGGACGTTGAGGCCAGGGCCGGGAAGCCGATCACGTCACCGGCTGCATAGATGTGGGGGACATCGGTCTGGTAATATTCGTTCACCTTGAGCTGGCCCTGTTTGTCCGTGGTGAGGCCGACGGCGCCCAAGTTCAACTCGTCCGTGTTGGCGATTCTCCCCATGGCGTACAGCAGCATGTCCGTCACGACCGTCTTGCCGCTCTGCATGC